>JAWOJI010000111.1:0-2626 GCA_046481735.1 Desulfatiglandales bacterium
CCTTTCCTCACACCCCGCAAAAAATCGCGCGGTCCGTTTTCATAAAAAACCGGTAACAGTTTAGCGTTTTGAAAACCTCATGGGCATCAGGCATGGGGGTCTCTCTGAAAACTGAACAACGAAGTGGCCACACCACCGTGTTCAGCTTTGAGAGAGACCCCATGCTCGGGCCGGCAAACTCGAATTTCAAAACGCTAAACTGTTACAAAAAAGGCAACAAATCTCGCAAAAGGGCAAACGGATCGGATCCAAGAGTGCCTCCGACTTTGCCAAAGAGCGTCAAGCAACGCCATTTCGAAGTTGACCCTTGTAGGCGTTCCGAATCTCATTGAACCGTGATATCATTTCTTCAGCGCCGTAATCTCTGTAGGTCCACGGCAGCGGCCTGAAACACCCTCTTTGGAATATCAGCGTCAGATCCGCGTAAATCCCTTTTGACAGATAAACGCGATGCGTATAGTTTTTCCCTGTTACAAGAACCAATCGCTCCATGGAAATGTATCCCGGGTCGAGGTTGACCGACCTCTTTCCATCCCGGGCAAAGGCCTTTTCCAGTTCATTGGTTTTCAGCTTCACATCCACAATCGATTCGGGGCGGATCAGGTCCCTGAAAGCCACGATACGACGAAACAAAGGCCATCCCATCTCCCTTTCGTAGTACCGCGTCCTATCAAACAGGAGTTGAGCGCTTTTCCAGTCCACAGGACCGAACATTCTCTCCAGCGCGGTCGCCACCGATGTGATCACATCTTCGCTGGGCGAAAAGATGCTCGAGATCAGCTTGACTCGATCCGCGTCCTTGGGGGTGCTCATGGCCTTTCACCCTTGCTTTCCGGCAAGGGACTCACACTTGCTCTCGCAAGCGTTCACGAATCACCTGTTTCAAATCCTTTGCTTTGACTGTCGAGGTCCCCACCTCTCCCACCACGATACCCGCCGCAAAGTTGGCAATGGCGGCTGCAGATTTCAGATCCACCCCCGCAGCGAGACTGAGGCAAAAGGCGCCGATGACCGTGTCTCCCGCGCCCGTCACGTCAAACACCTTTCGGGCAACGGTGGAAATATGGGTAATCTCGCCGTTCTCTTCAAAAAGAGTCATGCCTTCCTTTCCCTGAGTGATGAGAACGGAACGGCATCCCAATTTATGAAGCATGGCGGCGCCTGCCTCGATGAGGCTTTGCCTGTCCACGATAGAAGTTCTGCAGAAGGCGCCTGCTTCATGATGATTCGGGGTAATCACATCGATCCCGTGATAGTGATCAAAGTGATTGGGTTTAGGGTCCACCCCCAGGATCACACCGGATTTCCTGCAAAGCGTCTTTATTCCCTCCATGAGATCCCGGGTGACAACCCCCTTGTCGTAATCCGATACCACGACGCCCTGAATGCGGTCTTTCTCCCCTTGGATAAATGAAAAAACCCGGCTCAGATCTGCTTCGCCGACAGGCTTTCGGCTTTCGCGGTCGAAACGAACCACTTGCTGGCTCTGTGCCACAATCCTTGTCTTGATCGTCGTCGGCCTTCCGGGTACCTGAATGATGCCTCCCGTAGGGAGGCCGAGGTGCTCGATTTTTTGGATGATCTCCTCACCGGTGCGATCGTGTCCAACAACCCCGCAGAGGATGGCCCGGCCTCCCAACGCGGCAATGTTGTTCACCACGTTGGCGGCGCCGCCGAGCATTTTCGTCTCATGGCTTACATCCACCACAGGTACCGGAGCTTCCGGGGAAATGCGGGAAACATCGCCCCAGATGTATTCGTCCATGATGATGTCTCCAAGAACCAGAACCGTGGTCCTCGGAAACCCGTCAATATAGCGGGTAAGCTTCTCGCCGTCCCCGGCAAAGTCCATTTCTTGAATCATTTAACGACAGCTTTTCAGGAATTGATTCGTGGATGTGTCAGGCAGATCACCATAGCATTCCGAGCCCGGGGTTGTCCATTAAAAACATCGCCGATGGAGCGGAACACAAGGTCTGGACAGGGTTCTTCCCTCTCAAGATTCGCTGCGGTCACGAATATTGACTTTTTTATCCCCGTCGGGTAAGACAGTTTCGCCCTGATGCCGTCATTTCACTCCTCCCGCTCCTTGCGGTTCCTGAAAGGACACTGGAGGGTTTTTCCGGGGTCGGTTCATGAAGATCATCATTGTCGGTGCAGGCGAGGTAGGCTACCACATCGCCGAAAGGCTTTCTCAAGAGAACCAGGACGTCTTCGTGATTGACAGAGACCCGGAAAAGATCCGGCGAGTCACCGAGAATCTGGACGTCCAGGCCCTGCTGGGGCCGGGAACCAGTCCGAAACTGCTGAAGACCTCGGGCATCAAAGAAGCGGATATGCTGGTTGCCGCCACGGACAGCGACGAGGTCAACCTAATCGCCTGCCTGCTCGCAAGAAACCTCAATCCCTACATCCTCAAAATAGCACGGGTCCGCAATCGGGAGTACTTGGAAGAAAAGGAGCTTTTCAGCCCGGAACTTCTGGGTGTGGATCGGATCATCAACCCGGAATCCGTCATGGTCGAAACCATTCGCAGCCTGATGCTTGTGCCCGGGGCCTCGGATGTGGTGGATTTTGAAAACGGCCGGGTCAAGCTTGTGGGAATCACCATCAGGCCGGATTCGCC
>JAWOJI010000122.1:0-2607 GCA_046481735.1 Desulfatiglandales bacterium
GGGGCATTGAAAAGCAGGAAAGGACAAGGAAATTTCCTGCCCACCTCTATAAAGAAGTAGGCAGTAGGAAGTAAGCAGTAAGGAGCAAAGAACGGGAGGCATTTTCGAAGCCCGCCTTGATCGGCGTAACGATCATATTCCGTTCTTGTCTGTCTACTGCTTACTGCATACTTCTTACTGTTTTTGCCTGATCCGCTTTGCGCTGGCCTTCAGCCGCAAGGCATTGAGCCTGATGAATCCAACGGCATCCTTCTGATCATATCCGCCGTGAATGTCCATTGAAGCGATGCTTTCATCGTAAAGGGATTCTTCAGACTCCCTCCCTTTGATGATCGTGTTCCCCTTGTAGAGTTTGAGATAGACTTTCCCTGAGACATGCTCCTGCGCTTTGTTCATGAGGGCGGTGAGCACCTCCATTTCAGGGCTGTACCAAAATCCGAAGTAAATCAACTGGGCGTATTTGGGGATAAGGCTGTCCCGGATGAGCTTGACCTCCCGGTCCATGGTCAATCCTTCCATGTCCAGGTGGGCCTGCATCAGGACCGTCCCCCCAGGTGTTTCATAAACTCCCCGGGACTTCATGCCCACAAACCGATTTTCCACCACATCCACACGGCCGATGCCGTTCCTTCCAGCCACGGCGTTGAGGTACTGGAAGAGTTCCAGAGGGCCTGATTTCACGGTCCCGTCCGTGAGATTTTCGACCCTCACGGGAACGCCCCCTTTGAACTCGATCACGATTTCCTCTGTTTTTTCCGGTGCACCTTCGGGAGCTTTGGTCTTCAGGAACATGTCCTCTTGAGGCTCGAAACCGGGATCCTCCAGCACTCCCGCCTCGTAACTGATATGCATGAGGTTCTCATCCATGCTGTAGGGTTTGTCTTGGGTGGCCGGCACAGGAATACCCTTCTCTTTTGCGTACCGAATCATGTCGGATCGCCCTTGAAACATGGCCAGGTAAGACTCATCCTTCCATGGACTGATGATCTTCACCCGGGGCATCAGCACATGATAGGTCATTTCAAATCGCACCTGGTCATTGCCCTTCCCGGTGGCGCCGTGAGCCACGATGTTGGTCCCCTCTTTTTCTGCGATCTCGATCTGTCTTTTTGCAATAAGGGGCCTCGCAAGGGAAGTCCCGAGCAGGTACTTTCCTTCGTAGACGGCGTTGGCTTTGATCGCTGGAAAAATGAAATCCGTCACAAACTCCTCTTTCAAGTCTTCCACGTAGACCTTGCTCGCCCCTATGTTTTTGGCCTTTTTCCGGGCTGCTTCAAAATTCTCAACCTGGCCCACATCCGCAATGTAGGCAACCACCTCATATCCCGTGTCGATCAGCCACTTAAGGATAACCGAGGTGTCCAGTCCGCCTGAATACGCCAAAATTACTTTTTCTTTCATAGAAAACCTGCCTTTTATGAAATCCGAAAAATATGAAATCTGCCCACGCAGATTTCATCCCAGGGTGGCCACCATAACGGCTTTGATGGTGTGCACGCGATTTTCCGCCTGGTCAAACACCTTGGAGTGCTTGCTTTCAAAAACTTCTTCCGTCACTTCGCAGATATCCGGATTCTTTCTTGACAGTTCCGTATCCGTGTTGTGAAAACTCGGCAGACAGTGAAGGAAGATCACCTCCGGGTTGCCTGTTTTCTCGATCAGGGTCCGGTTGACCTGAAAGGGTTTAAGCAGCCGAATTCGCGTCGATATTTTGTTCTCTTCCCCCATGGAGGCCCACACATCCGTGTAGATCACATCAGCCCCTTGTACACCCCTGTCCACATCCGTGGTCAGGGTGATTTTACCCTTGCTTTCGGCCGCTACCGCTTCGGCCTCCTTCACCAAGGCCTTTTCCGGAAAAAGACTCTCCGCGGTGACAACCCTGAAATCCAGACCCATTTTGGATGAAATGACCAGGAGGGAGTTGGCCACGTTGCTTCGTCCGTCCCCAACATAGGCGAACCGGATGCCTTTCAGAGATCTCTTGCACTCCATCACGGTCATGAGATCCGCAAGAGCCTGGGTGGGATGGAACTTGTCCGTCAGGCCGTTCCAGACCGGGACGCCCGCATAGCGGGCAAGCTCCTCCACTGTCTCGTGCTTGTAGCCCCTGAACTGTATGCCGTCGAACATCCTCCCGAGAACTCTGGCCGTGTCCTTCACGGTCTCTTTTTCCCCTAACTGAATGTCCTCTATTCCCAGATACTCGGCATGAGCCCCTTGGTCTACACAGGCGACAACAAATGCGCATCGCGTTCTTGTGGAAGCTTTCTCAAAAAGAAGAGCGATGTTTTTCCCCTCGAGGTTTCTCGTTCGGACGCCGGCATGCTTGTCCTGCTTCAACTTGATGGAAAGGTGAAGCAGAAATTCGATCTCTTGGGCCGAATAATCCTTGAGAGTCAGAAGGTGTCTACCCGTAAGATTGAATGCCATATCTCCCTCCCCCGCCACAGAATTGCTTGCCATAGAAAGTGAAAAAGTGTAATAATATAGTAGTCGTAATGTTTCTGGCAACCTGCAAATTGAACATTTTGCGGATTGCTTTGTTTTTTTACGGAAAAGGAACAGCAAGATGATTCCCAGGTACACCCGCCAGGAAATGGGAAG
>JAWOJI010000163.1:0-4986 GCA_046481735.1 Desulfatiglandales bacterium
TCTTTGCCGTCATCAAGGAAAAGCAAGCCCCTCCTGACGATCCCGCCCGGATCAACCAGCACATCGTTGAACCCGATCCGCTCCGCATCCCTGACGGACGGAGGCGGCAGGATCCCGCCGTTTCCAAATTTCCATACTGCCACGAGAGAGCTGCTCCCGGAAAGCACGGAGTCCAGCGTTTCCGTTCCCGGTGGAACCGGCATATCCCGGAAGATGTCGAACCCAACAGCGGCAGGCTTCATTTCCAGGAGAAGGGTCAGAGCTCTGGCCAGGTTCCCGTCGCTCATGGGCCATTCTCCCAGCCTGTGAATGTCCTCTTCCGTGATCTCGATGAGGACGATTCGGGGCTCCGTCCTGCCGACCTCCGGCTGCCACCGTATGAAAAGGTCATGAGCAGCCAGTTCAAGGAATTCCAGGCCTCCCAAAAGACGCAAGCCCATGACCGACAGAAACACGAGCACGGCCCCGAGTTGCGCGAAAAGCACCGTCTTCGTGATCACCCTGCGAAAATATCCCATCAAGTCCTGTCTCACAACTCCTTGTCAACGGGTGGGCAGGCAACCCGGCATTCCGAGCGCCCTGGACAAGCAGAACAGCATTTCAGAAATTGTTGCCAAAGGCAAAGGTCTAAGAAAATCCCTGATTCACCATCAAGGCATCATCTGCTGCGTTACCCTCATCCCTCGTCACTGCGGCGTACCAGCCTGTACGCCTCATTCCTCGGGATATCGGAAGCCTTGCATCTGATGCCTTCCTGGTGATCAGGAATCCTATCCAAACGTTTGATTCAATTCGGTGAAACCGAATTAGACGGTGGATTTAGGAAAATCCAGCGAAGCAAACGGCTCCGGCGCTTGGCTTCGGGGTTACGCACGAAAGAGGCACCAGGTTTGCCGGCCCGGGCATGGGGGGTCTCTCTGAAGTCCGAAGCACCAGGGGGCCTCAGATGGATTCCCTATTTCACGTATCCCCATTCCTGCAATCTCGAATGAGCAAATTGCGCGTATTCGCCCTGTTTCACATTCTGCAGGTAATCATAGTATTTCTGGGCCGCCTGCTCCTTGCGTCCCATGCCGTCCAGGGAAAAGCCCTGAAAGAAAATGGTGTTGGGGTTGCCCGGCAGGGCTTTTTCATATTCGGTGAATTGGGCCAGGGCCTGGTCAAACCTGTCGGCCTGGAGATGGGTCATGCCCAGGACATGCTTGGCCTGCGGTTCCTGGGGGTAGATTTCCGTCGCCTTTCGGGCATAGGTGTGAGCATCTTGGGTCCTCTTCATTGCCAGCAGACATTTGGCCATTTTCAGGTTCCCTGCGTAGTCCTCCGGCGCGGCCTTGAGGGAGGCTTCATAGCGTTCCCTGGCCTGAGAGGCATTCTTCTTCATCATTTGCTCGTCCCCGTCCTGCATGGCCTTAATGGCCGGCCCGATTCTCCGGAGCCCGGCAGTGTTGTCCATGTACCTTTCCCGAAAGATCGGGTTGGTCTTCCTTTGTGCGGCATACCTGGTGTTCACGGTGTCGATCGCCGTTTGGTAACGTTCGCTGCTCATTGGATGGGTAGAGAACAGAACGGCCATGGAACTCTGATTCGTTCCCGACATTTCGTTGAGCATATCCATGAGCCCCACGAAACCTTCAGGGTTGTACTGCGCGCCGGCCATGTAAGCGAGACCGAGATCGTCGGCTTCTCTTTCCTGGTTGCGGCTGTACCCGGCCAGGAGAGCACCAGCTCCGATTCCGCCCAGCCCAGCGACCAGGTCCCCCATCTGGGTACCGGCAACTGTTGATGCGCCGGACAAAACCACGGAGGCCAATAGGCCTCTGGTCATTCTCTGGCTGGTGTGGCGGGCTGATACGTGGCCTGCTTCGTGTCCGATGAGTGAGGCAAGCTCGGCTTCGTTATTCAGGTTCAGCAGGATGCCGCGGGTTATTCCAATGGTCCCCCCGGGAAAAGCATAGGCGTTCACATAAGGGGCGTTCAACGTGTGAAAAGAGTAAGGGATCTGTGGGCGGTGAGAATTGGCGGCAATGGTGCGGCCCACTTGAGACACATAATTGTTCAACCGGCTGTCCTGGGTGGCCCCGTAATCAGCCGAGATCTGGTGAGGAGAATTCTGCCTGTCGAGGCTGATCTCCTGGGCTTCCGACATGAGCATAAGCTCCTGGCGTCCGGTGACCGGGTTGACCGCGCAGCCGGCTGCAAGGCCGACACCGGCGATTCCCGAGAGGTAAAGAAAATCGCGGCGGCTGATCATTCCTGCCGCAGACTTGCGGCGCCTTCGACGTTCAAGAAATCCTTTCATGACTGATCCTCCCTTTTACAGCCCCTTTTTTTCAAACCACCGGAAGAGCACGAAGCCCCCAATCAGGAAGACAGGGATGACCACCCAGTGGCTGACCCCAAGGATTTGGGGGATGGTGACTTTACCCAAGTTTCCCCAGGTGAGGACGGTTCCTTTGAGAAGGGGATACGCCTCGGCGTAAAGGGCGGCGCCGGCAAGCATACCCAAGATGCCCCACAGCGCATCCCAACGGCCTTCACCAAGAGCGCCGGCCGAGGTGCCGGGGCAATAACCCAGCATTCCCCACCCGAGGCCGAAGATCAGGCCGCCCAGGATGTTGCCGCCCAGGATGGTTGCCTTGGGGGAGAGTTTTGCGAGCCCCAGGTCTTGAAGCAGATAGACACCCACCATTCCCACCAGGATGCTGGAGAACATGAATTTCACGATCGTCATGTCCATGAGGCGGAGGGCCCCCAGTTGCTTGTCATATCTCAGGACCCGCGCTTTCTGGAGCAGGAAGCCAAAGAGAATTCCTGTAATCAGTCCAAAAAGAAGCATCTTCATAGCCTGTCACCTCCCCTGTAGAGGATCCGGGCCATGACAATGCCGCCTAGGAAAAAGCAGATCACGGCGATAAAACCGCTCAGTGTCAGCTGGAGCGAACCGCTCAGCCCATGACCGCTCGGTCAGCCGTCGGCAAGGCGGGCCCCGAACATGGCCACCAAGCCTCCGAAAAAAGCGACCAGCGCCCGAGTGGGCGTGGCTGACCCGAAACGGCTTTCCCACATGTCCGGCACTGCTTTCCATCGGAAGGTCCCTGAAGTGACGGCGGCAATCAGGGAACCGATGAAGATCCCCGCTACGAACATCCACTGCCAGTCGATCGCAGGCGTCTCCTTGATGAAGTACTCCATCTTTGCCACTCGCTCGGAGGCAAAGATTTTCTCAATCAGTCCTGCGGATCGGACAAAAGTGGTGGATGCCCCGAAGTATTTGCCGGCAAACCAGACAGAGAGAACCAGGACAAGCCCACTCAGGGCGCCGGCGAGGTAAGGACTCCAGGATGACTTCCTGTTCAGATCACTCATGGCAAGTTCCTCCTGCTGCGTCGGTTCCATGATCCCTTGTTTCGTGCATCAAGACTAACTCAGCGGAGGGCGCAATGTAAAGGGGAAATGGGCTTTTGAGGAAGAGGGATTTCTTGACAGGTAGCGGCGTAAGCCCTATTGTTCTCTATAAAATTTGGGTAACAGTTTCGCTTTTTGAAAACCTCATGAGCATCAGGCATGGGGATCTCTCTCAAAACTGCAAAACGAAGATCATGCGGGGAGACTGTGCAAACACCGGGTAGCAAAGGCGGGCGGCGAGGCTTCACAGGCACTTCGAGGATTGACCGTGCATGGTTGTTCCCCGGGGAACCCCTCCGCCCGCCTCACCGATGGCCCAGCGCTCACCAGGGTGGTGTGGCGCCTTCGTTGTTCAGTTTTGAGAGAGATCCCCTGCTCAGGCCGGCAAACTTGAATTTCAAAAAGCGAAACTGTTACAAATGTTTGGATAGCTTGCTTACGTCTCGATGGAGGAGTTGAAAAAGCACCCTCAAGGCAGGAAAGGATGAATCAGGTAGAAGACCCGCAAAAGACAAAGAAGAAACCGAAAATTCAAGTTCGCGAAATGGAACTGGATGACCTGGCTGCGGTTTTTCACATGGGTGAAAAGCTTTTTACGGCCCGTGAGGCTCCGAATCTTTACAGAACCTGGGATGAGTATGAACTGATTGAGCTTTTTTATGCTGATTCGGAATTGTGCTTCGTGGCCGAGGCGGATGAGAAAATTGTCGGGTTTGCCCTGGGGACAACCATTGAGAAGGAGCGATCCGCGTGGAAATACGGCCACCTGGTGTGGCTGGGAATACTCCCCGAATTCCAGCGAAGCGGTCTGGGCGAACGGATCTTTAGCCATCTGAAAGCGGTCATGGCCAAGCGAGGCGTTCGGATGTTGGTCGTGGACACGGAGGCGGACAACCTCCAGGCCCTCAGGTTTTTCCGCAAGATGGGTTTCGGGAAGCCTGAGGAGCACATTTACCTGAGTCTCAACCTGTCCGGGCAAAAAAGAGGTCCCACAGAAAAAAACCACCAGCCCCGGGTCAACGGAAAATGACGGTGAAGGGACCTGCGCAGATCAATCCAAAGCGCCTCCGGAGGCTTTTCAAGCGCCTCCTCGATATTTACAGCCCTTCCGGGAAAGAAGAGGATGTGGTTGATTATCTTCACTCCTACATGAAACGTCACGGCCTGCCGGTGTGCCGCCAGGATGTGGGTGAAAACCGCCACAACCTGATTGTATCCTTTTCGGGACGTGAAACCGAACTTGCCTTTATCGGTCATGTGGATACGGTGTCCGCTTACGAACTCGAGGATTTCGGCGCGCAGGAAAAAGGGGATGTGATTAAGGGTCTCGGTGCTGCGGACATGAAAGGGGCTTGCGCAGCCATGATCGAGGCTTTCACCTGCCTCCTGGAGCAGGGAATTGAGGAAGCGCCCCTGTCTCTTGCCCTTGTGGTCGGGGAGGAGGAGAAAGGGGATGGCGCCGAGGCGCTGGTCAAGGAGTATCACTTTCCGTGGGCGATCATCGGAGAGCCTACCGATTTGAAGCCTTGCCTGAAGCACTACGGTTACCTGGAAATCCGATTGAACACGCGCGGCAGGCGC
>JAWOJI010000305.1:0-4612 GCA_046481735.1 Desulfatiglandales bacterium
TTCCGGGATCTACCGTCCCCAGGAGGTCCGGTTCAATATACGGAAGATGGTTCAGGATCGCGGAGGGGCGTTTCTGGAAGATAAAGTCACCAGGATCAATCCGGATGGGCGGATTCTGGTGTCCCTGTCCGGCCAGGAAGTTCCCTATGATGTTGTTTCTTTCAACACGGGTAGCGAAGTGCCCGTCCAGCCGTTCCTTCCTGCCCCGCGGGAGAACGTCCGGCCTGTAAAACCAGTGATCAATCTTCTCCAGGGGCGCCGGCATTTGCTCAAGCTTCTGGGCGGGAGGGATTTGAAACTCGCGGTGGTCGGCGGAGGGCCAGCCGGGGTCGAGATGACGGCAAACCTTTGGCGTTTGATCCAGGAAAGCAAAGGGAAGGCCAGGATGACGCTCATCGGGGGGCGGAAGGTGCTGGGGGGGTTACCCGAGAAGGTCCGTCACTTGGTGCTTCAGTCTTTCTCCAGGCGGGGGATCGAAGTCGTCGAGGGATGCCACCTCAAAGAGGTGGGGGACAAGGAACTTCTTCTGTCCGGTGCAAGACCTGTCCCCTTTGATTTTGCTTTTATGGCTCTGGGGGTCAACCCTTCCTCTCTGTTTGGCGAATCAGGGCTTCCTGTTGGGAAGGACGGGGGGTTGCTGGTTAATTCCCGGTTGCAGAGCGTTGCTCATCCTCAGATCTTCGGTGGGGGGGACTGCATCAGCCTGGAGGGCAATCCCCTGGCCAAAGTGGGCGTTTATGCGGTGCGGCAGAACCCCGTCCTCTACCACAACCTCTTGGCGACGATGGAGGGAATGGAGCTGCAGACCTTTGTCCCCCAGAAATCTTACATGCTGATCTTCAACATGGGCAATGGCCGGGGGATCTTATGGAAGAAAAATTTTGTGTGGGAAGGCCGCCTCGCTTTTTTCCTGAAGGATTACGTTGACCGGAAATTCATGCAGAAATTCCAGGTTTCGGGAGAGAGGGAAGAAATGGAATAAAAGCCTCTACCGAGAGAAAATTATTTTCACTCTTTTGTTTTTGGTTTGCTGTGGGGGAGGCAAGAAATGGGAATTCAGGATTATTTCAAACCGGTGGATACCTGGCTGTCGCTGCCGGATGAGGTCCGGCAGTTCTTGAAGGATAGGAGCCCTAAGGAATACAAGTTGTTGATGTGAAGAGATTCAAAGAGTATGAAGAAAAGGAAGAGAAAGCGAAGAAGATATTTGACTCACCGCAGTACTTCAAAAAAACGGGCCATTCATTGCCCGGTGTGAGAAACTCATGAGCGAAAGTGGACTGAAGCAGGCCAGGCAGTTGACCGACAAGGGGTTCCATTACCATAACCTCCTTGAAATGGCGAATCACTGCCGTGAGGAGACCAACCCTGACAAGATCTTGAGCGCCTATACGGGCGGCAGAACTCGGAGATGGCATTGTGCTCACCAACGAACTGCGCAAGCTGGAGGCCAAATACCGAACCGCCCCGAATCTCGCGCTTGAAAGCGCAGCGGCTGGAGCGCCCCAAGAGGAGCAGAACAGGCGATTGAACGATCTCACCCAACTGCTATGGGCTTCTGAAGAGACAGAGTGAACATCTCTGGGTCAGCGGAGGGACGATTAATGGATAGCATGCGTTCACAGCCTGTGCTGGTCACCGGCTCTACCGGGTATGTGGGCGGGAGGCTGGTGCCGCAGCTCTTGTCCTCAGGGCACCGGGTGCGCGTCCTGGGCCGGTCTCTAGCGAAACTCCAGGCCCGTCCATGGGCAACCCACCCTTTCCTGGAAATGGCCCAGGCCGATGTGATGGATCTGGAATCCCTGAAAAAGGCCTGCCGGGGGTGCTGGGCGGCTTTCTACCTTGTTCACTCCATGAGCGCGCGCCACAAGGACTTTGCCGCAGCAGACCGCAAGGCCGCCGTCAACATGGCCAAGGCTGCAAGTGAAGAGGGGGTGGAAAGGATCATCTACCTCGGCGGGCTCGGCGAGGATTCGGATTCCCTCAGCAAGCACCTCAAGTCCCGGATGGAGGTGGCCAGAATCCTTCAGTCAGGGAGCGTTCCCACGACGTTCTTGAGAGCAGCCATGATTCTTGGCTCGGGCAGCGCCTCCTTCGAGATCCTCCGCTACTTGGCGGAGCGCCTTCCCGTCATGATCACTCCCCGTTGGGTGAGTAATCCCTTGCAGCCCATCTCCATTCGCAATGTGCTGAACTACCTCCAGGGCTGTCTCGAGAATGCTGAAACCGCGGGAGAAACATTCGACATCGGCGGTCCCGACGTCTTGACCTATCAACGATTGCTGAAGATCTATGCGGAAGAGGCCGGTCTTAGAAGACGCTGGATCATCCCGGTCCCTGTGCTCACCCCACGACTGAGTTCTTTGTGGATACACCTGATCACACCGGTGCCCGCCCCTATTGCCAGGCCCCTGACAGAAGGACTCCGAAATCCTGTTGTTTGCCGGGAAAACCGGATAAGGTCACTCGTCCCTCAAGACCTGATGACTTGCCGCGAGACCATCCGGCTTGCCCTGGGCCGCATCCGCAACGAGTGCGCGGAGACCTGCTGGACGGATGCAGGACAACCCTCCATTCCTGAGTGGATCAACTGCGGGGATGCTTCCTACAGCGGAGGAGATATCCTGGAGTCCGGTTACCGAATCGTTTTGCAAGCCACTCCCGAGGAGGTCTGGAAACCGATCGTGAGAATCGGGGGCAAAACGGGGTGGTACTCGGCGAAAGGCTTTTGGTTCCTGATAGGGGCCATGGACCGCATCGTGGGAGGCGTCGGCTTGCGCAGGGGTCGCCGCGACCCTGTACGGCTCTATACAGGGGATGCCGTGGATTTCTTCCGGGTCCTGGAAGTGGAGGAACCCCGTCACCTGCACCTCCTGGCTGAGATGAGATTTCCGGGCGAAGCCTCGCTTGAATTCAGGCTCCATCCCATGAAGGACGGCCGGACTGAACTTCAGCAGCTGTCACGATATGTCCCGAGGGGGCTTTCGGGACTTCTTTACTGGTACATCCTCTACCCTTTCCATGAGTGGGTTTTCCGCGGCATGCTCAACGGCATTGCCAAGGCAGTGGAAAAACCGATTGTCCAGGGTCCGGATCTTTTCGCCCCCAGGCGCCACAATGTCTGCCACTTTGATCCCAGAGTCTCATAGGATAGGCTGAAAATCAGCACACGGCTACATGATGTGAACGACGATGGCGTGCTCTTCGACCCCGTTGTTGCCGTAACCCAGCACATTCCAGGAGGCATTCACGGGCTGCATCCGACCCTTTGCGTCTGTTGCCTTGGCCATGATCTTAAGATCCCCTTTGTCCTTAGCCTCCCAGACAAACTGCCACTGCCTCCAGGCGAAGCTCTCTCGGGGCCCTAGAAAGGTAGCGGGCCGCCAGGTGCGACCGTCATCGACTGAAACCTCTACCTTGTCAATCTCGTCTTCCCCGGCGTAGGCTGCGCCAAGGATTGTAACAGGTCCTGCAGCCAGGCTTTGGCCCTGAAGGGGTTGCGTGATAATCGATTTCAGCTTGATGTCTGTCACAACAGCTCCTGACTTGGGGTCCTGATCCTTTTGAAAGACCCGATAGACCTTGTCCATGAAAAAACCTTCGTAAGGCCGGTCCATAAGGATGATCTTATGCAGCCACTTGGCGCAATTCGCACCGGTCCACCCCAGGGCCAAAGCCCGCAGAGGGTATCCGTGCTTGATGGGCAGGGGGTCCCCGTTCATCTCGTAGGCCAAGAGCGTGGAGGACATGGCTTTTTCAAGGGGAATGCTCCGGATAAAAGGAACACCCGAGCTGCCGACAGGCTTGTCCATACCCTGAAAGGCGACGTGCTTTGCCTCGGGTTCGGGACGGGCCTTCACGAGGATGTCCCTGAGCCATGCGCCACCCCAAACGGCATTGCCCACTCCTCCTATGGTCCATGGATTCCCGGATGCTTTAACCGAGAGAAGAGAGCGGCCGTTTCCGGAGCACTCTAGAGTGTTGGAAACGATCGCTTTGGGCATTTGAGTGATCTGATCATAGGTCAACTGGAAGGGCTCTTTAACCAGACCCTCGATCAGGAGCCGCCACTCTGCCGTAGATACAGGTTCCTGAGGGATTTCTCCCTGGTTCCGATCGAAGAAAACGGCATTTGATGTAATCCAGGATCGAAGACGGTGAAGAGGCGTTTCTGCGTTCAAGGGTCTCTCGGTCATAATCCGCATTTTCTCATTCATCGTCGTCTCTCCTTGGCATCAAATTCGAAAAAGACCGCGTCAAACTCGCCGTGGCCCCCCCCGATCGCTTGCCCGCAGCTCCCTTATACTTGGCGTACACCTCATGAACCCTTCGCTTGAGGGCTTTGAGCTTTTTCGAATCCTCCTCAGAAACCCAGGAAGGCTCGCTGATGGAGAAGAGGGAGTTGCTGATGTCGTCGATAGCCCGCTCGCTGGCCTCACACCATTCCAGGGCCAGGCATTGATCATTTTGGAGGTGAAATCGATCTCTTTTTCGAGCAGTGCCAGAGACTCTTAGAGGTTGTCTGCGAACGATTTCCACCCTTCAAACACTCTCTTCCTTACAATCTCATCGGGCATTTCCATTGGATGTTTCTCCTCTTTTAAATAATAAT
>JAWOJI010000025.1:0-2848 GCA_046481735.1 Desulfatiglandales bacterium
CTGCTTTCGACCACTGCCTTAGGCAACGCGGTGTAAAAGCTCGAAAATCTCTAGCCTGGATTCCCATGTTAGTTTATTTGCTTAACACCACGGGGCTTCAGCCGAAGAGAAAACGAAGTTTCTTTCCCATTAGCCAAGGCACCTCAATGTCAGTTTTGTCGAAACCAGCTCCGATCAGCATAGGGTTGTGAGCCCTTTTTTGAAAGCGAACTAGGATGTCTTTTCTCTCAATGAACAAGGTGGCGCTTGCATCAATGAAATCTCTGAATATATGTCTTGACTTGGCTTTTCGATACCCATTTCCCAGTTTAGATCCGAGCAAGCGGTAAAGACTGCTTGCCATGAGGGTGAGTTGGAGATCAAGATTGACCTTCATCGCCACCGAGGAAGACAGTGCGTCCATGTGAAAGAAATCAATTCCATCGGCAAGGTTGTTTTCAATAATCATCCTCTGAGCATAGCGCTCTATGAGTTTTGCGGCTGATCGTGTCAACTGGTTGGTCAGAAGAAACGTGGGCTCTTCATGGCCAAGCTCAGTAATCACCAACTGGCGAATGGGTTCACGGTAATCCTTAAGAGTAATCTTGGTGTCCAGGATTCTGGGGGTTTTATAGATGCGGGAAACCCCATCAAGCTCAATGCGCCTCCATGCGGACAGAGGCTCCTTGTGCGCTTCCTGAAGCATCTTTTTCGAGCGGCGCCTTAGGGTGATGAACTTCACCCCCCAGGCGTTCAGGGTATCGAGATTGGTGTAAGTAGTCAGCTTGGAGTCAAAGACGAGTTCCTGGGGAAGCTCCCCAGTGCGCTCTTTCCAGAACTGGGCAAAGGTGAGGATCTCGTCATTTTGGCCTTCTTTGCGAAGATCGGCATTGCCGTAGCAGAAGACTTGTGTGGATGAATCCTGAGCTACAAAAGCCAGGATGCCTTTTTGACGGCGGCTTCGTTTAGAGACATAATGTTTCTCCACCAGGGCATCTTCCCCGTGAAAAGGGATGGTGTGGAAGTCCAGGTCAAAGGAGACGCCCTGTTCAAGGCCCAGATCTGTCATGGCGTCAAACCATAAGCGCATCACTTTGGGATAGCACTGGGGGTCGATGCGGCAACTGTATTCGGTGAGAAAAGAGCGTTTGGGGATCTCGTTCAACCCGGCAAAAAGAGCCAGCCCTTCGTCAAGAACATAGCTCATGACGTGGCTATGGCGGGCGGAGCCGAAAAGTTTCAAGGCCAGAAGAGAACGTAGAGCCGCTCCGGCAGGGATCATTTTTGATCCTGGGAATCCAGCTTCAAGGAGTATTTTATCAAAAGGAATGGCAGCCAGGAACGGAACAAAGAGGAAGAGTCCGCCAAACTTGGTGTTCACATGCCGCGAGGTCAAGTCAAGTTGTTTGACATTGGCTACGGCGCCTTTGGTGGGCTTTAGGGTTGGAGGGCGCTCCTCATCGCGCCTTCTTGGGAGCCTTGCGAAACCTTCCTCGTTCAAAATGATGGACACACTGACAGGGCTTATTTTGCACCCTTTGGTTTCAAGCACTTTGCTGATGTCGTAAATGGAAAGGTTCTGTTTTCGCAGTGCAATCACTTGTTCTCGGGCTTTCTCTTTTTTGGGGGCTTTTTGGCGCCCCCTTGAAGGTGGAAGGAAGAATTCCCGGTTAGGGTTCTGCCGGAAGTCATGGACCAGGACGCGAAAGCTTCCTTCCGTGTAACCGAATCGTTCAGCGGCCTCCTTGTTGGTCAGGCCATCGACGAAATAGGCTCGCAGGGCCTCGTACTGTCGATGGGTAGAATTGGAAGGCTGGAGGAAGCGGGAGGCCAGATCAGTTAGCCTAGTTTGTGAACTTATTAACATGTCTCCACTATGTCATATAAAATCTCCTTTGTAAAGAAAAAAGTGAACGTAAACGAAAAAAAGCGCTATATATTGTGTTTTCTATGTTCTCCATGCTCCATATGCAGCATATAATTTGCTGTAATGTTGTGGCTATTCAGCTATAAGTTCAGTTTATATATAACACTTGTAGGCTTCAGATGTCCTACAGTCAAGAAAACGGGGCAGAGATTCGTTAAGAGATCAAGCATTCGTGGGAATCCAGGCTAGTTTATTCGCATTTAAGGAAACCGCTGCGAAACTGTTCCTGGAGCCGCAATTCCCTAGAAACGGTATCTCCGCAAAGAAAGAGAAGGCCATGGGAGATCTTCTGTCCAGTCATGAAGTAACGGTGAGATTAACCTTCTTTCTTGGCATTCTGGCTCTTGTCGCGGTTGCGGAAATCCTTGCTCCCCGTCGACCGCTGACGACGTCGAAACTGAGCCGTTGGTTCGGGAACCTGGGAGTGGTTGTGACCGGTGCAATCCTTGTGAGGATTGTCTTTCCGATTAGCGCCGTGCAACTGGCACTCTGGACCTGGCAAAACGGGTGGGGCCTGTTCAATGCTTTGGAATTGCCTAACTGGCTGATCGTTATCCTGTCGATTATTATTCTCGACTTCGTTGTCTATCTCCAGCACGTCATGTTCCATGCGGTACCCACGCTTTGGCGTCTTCACATGATGCACCATGCAGATCTTGATTATGATTTAACAACGGGGATTCGTTTTCACCCCATAGAGATCCTCATTTCCATGGTGATCAAGTTCTGCGCGATTGCTCTGCTGGGAACGCCGGTGCTTGCAGTCATTTCCTTCGAGATTATCCTGAACGGCATGGCGATGTTCAACCATGGGAATTTCTTTGTTCCATTGGGAGTGGACAGGGTGCTGCGTTGGTTTGTGGTGACCCCGGACATGCATCGGGTCCATCATTCGGTTTTTCCCAGTGAGACGAACTCCAACTATGGATTTAATCTTTCATG
>JAWOJI010000493.1:0-4548 GCA_046481735.1 Desulfatiglandales bacterium
ATGGTCCCGAAGGCGCCGATGGCAAAGAAGCCGGAATGTCCCAGGGAAATCTGGCCGGTGTAGCCCACGAGAATATTGAGGCCGATGGCGACCAGGATGTTGATCGCGACGTAGTTGGCCACATACACGTAATAGTTCTTGAAGAGGAAAGGGTAGAGGGCGAGAAAAAGGATGAGGAGGATAAACCAAAAAAACTTGACGCCCGAAGAAAACAGCTGGACATCCTCGTAGTAGTCCCTCTTCATGTCCATGGGCGATTTCTCCGGATGCAATCCTCTCAGCTGTTGTCTTTCAACAACTTACTAGGGGGTACGCATATCTATTTTTGGGCCAACTTGTCAATGAGTTTCTTGAAATAGAGCTGCTTTTCCTCGAGCAGGGGAGAGCGTTTGGCCGACATGTTCAATTTCATGATCCTGTAATTGATTTTCTTTATGAGCTTGTACCTTTCCAGGTCGTCGGGAATGGAGGCGAGCAGGTCTTCCATCTGCATGATTTCCTTCTTTTCCTGGATCTCAGGGGGAAGACAGTCCGCGTTCTTGAGGATTCTGTAGGCAATCCGGAGATCCTCCGGGACATGGCTGTCATCCTCGAGGACGAGAGGTTTTCCCTTGCCGGGAAGGTTGTCGAACTCTCCTTTTTCGACCGCCTCCCGGATCTTTCGCTCAACGATTTTCAGATAGCCGGATAGCAATGGGTCACCTTGCGAATTGCTGCCGTTGGTTTTGCGCTGGTGAAGAAAGATAAAGGATAAGCCGGGATTTTGCAAGCTCGATTTGTTTTCTCCTTGACACCAAAATCGCCGTTCGGTAAGCCCTCTTACGAAGCCGTCAAGTTTGATGTCGTTCAAAGGTGTTTGCATGGGCTCCTTTGTTGAGACGTTCCGGCCATGCCCGCTTTTCTCAAAGGGATATCTATAGGGTCTGGAGGCGGTGGCCAGGAATGCGAGGTCTAACCCTTTAGCAGGAGATTCCTCGAACTTGAGAGGCCCAGACCTCGAATTCCCGGCCACTGCGAAAGAGGGTGGAATTTTTTCGTGAGATATCCCCTTTCGAAAAGCGGTCATGGCCTCCACTTCCGGAATAGTTTTTTTGGCCATGCAAACACATTTGAACGATGCCAAACTGTTCGCGGATTTCCGTGTCTTTTGGGGGGTCGCGTAAATATCATGATCGAAGAAATGGACAAGAGAATCATCCGGCTCATCCAGGGCGACATTCCCATGGACTTGCGGCCTTTCAGGGTTTTGTCGGAGAAACTGGGGATTTCCGAGGAGGAGTTTGTCGAGCGGGTGAAGTCTTTAAAGGAGAGGGAAGTCATCAGAAGATTCGGCGCCACCCTCAGGCATCAGGAGGCGGGCTTCAGCGCCAATGCAATGGTAGCGTGGATCGTCCCCGAGGAGAGAATTGACGATGTGGGCAACGCCATGGCGGCTTTTCGCGAGGTGACCCATTGCTACCAGAGGCGGTCCTACGAGGACTGGAAATACAACCTGTACACCATGGTCCACGGGGACAGCGAGGAGCAGTGCTACCGGATCGCGGAGAATTTGTCGGCCCAAACCGGCGTGACCGACTATGTCCTGCTTTTCAGCGAAAAGGAATTCAAGAAGACGAGCATGGAGTATTTTTGAACCGCCTCTTGCCTGTAGCGTTTTGCCGGTCGTTTCCAAGGACGACAAGCAACGGGCAACCTGCGACGTGCGGCAAGCAACAAGCAACAGGGTGCGATCCAACCTGGACGAACAGCCGGTCTCAACGAGGGGCCACGGAGATGAATCATGGGAGAAAAGTCCAAGAGGCTCTTTGAAAAAGCCAGAAAAATCATTCCCGGGGGGGTGAACAGCCCGGTGAGGGCCGGGAAGGCGGTGGGGATCGATCCTCCTTTCATCAGCCGGGCCAAAGGCTGCCACCTGTGGGATGTGGATCGGAAACGATACATCGACTACGTCTGCTCCTGGGGGCCGATGATCCTCGGTCACGCCCACCCTGCCGTTGTGAAGGCTCTCCTGGAAAGGGCTCCCAAAGGGACCAGCTATGGCGCCCCCACCCGGCTGGAGGTCGAAATGGCGCAAACCATCACGGAGATGGTCCCGTCCATCGAGATGGTCCGCATGGTGAACTCCGGGACCGAAGCGACCATGAGCGCCATCCGGCTCGCCAGGGGCTTCACGGGCAGGGACAAAATCATCAAGTTCGAAGGGTGCTATCACGGCCATGCAGACAGCCTGCTTGTTTCGGCGGGGTCGGGGGTGGCCACCTTGGGCATCCCGGGATGCCCCGGGGTTCCTGCGGATCTGGCAGGCCACACCCTGTCGCTTTGCTTTAACGACCTGGGACAGGTTGCGGAGGCCATGGAGAGATTCGGGCGCGAGGTGTCGGCGATCATCGTGGAGCCCGTTCCGGGAAACATGGGGGTGGTTTTGCCCAAGGAGGGTTTTCTGAGAGGCCTGAGGGAGATCACGGCCAAGCACGGGTCTCTTCTGATTTTCGACGAAGTCATTTCCGGGTTCAGGGTCGGGCCCGGAGGCGCGCAGGAGGTCTACGGCATCGAGCCTGATCTGACTTGCCTCGGCAAGATCATCGGCGGAGGGCTGCCGGTGGGCGCCTATGGGGGCCGGAAGGAAATCATGGCGAGCATGGCGCCGGAAGGGAACATCTATCAGGCAGGGACCCTTTCGGGAAATCCCCTGGCTATGGCGGCGGGGCTCGCTGTTCTCAAGGAGCTTCGAAAGCGCGGGGTTTACGAGGAACTGGAGGAAAAGGGCAGGCGGCTTTTTGCAGGCCTGGCCGGGGCGGCCCGGTCTGCGGGGCTGGACGTTCACGTCAACCGGATCGGCTCCATGGGGACGCTTTTCTTCACCCGGGAAGCGGTCACGGATTTCGCATCCGCCAAAACAAGCGACACAGGGATGTTCGGCCGCTTCTATGCGGGCATGCTCGAGCAGGGGGTTTACCTCGCCCCTTCCGCTTTTGAGGCCTGCTTCGTTTCCACGGCCCATGACGAGCGGAGCATCGACAAAACCATCGCCTGCGCAGAAAGCGCGTTCAGGCGCATAAAAAAGAGAAAAAGTCGTTGACTTCCCCAAAACAACTGTGATAGATGAAATCCCCTAATTGCTCTGTCGTCTTCATTCGGGCCCAACCTTGAGCACCTTCAATGGATAAGGAAACCAAGAAGCTATTCAGGACCCTCGGTTACCTTAGCACGGTGGGTCTGGCCATGGCCTTGTCGATAGGGTTGGGGGCGCTGATCGGGCATTACCTGGACGGGAGATTCAACACGAAACCCTGGCTCTTTTTGCTCTTCGTGTGTTTCGGGATCGCCGCTGCATTCAGAAGCCTGCACATTATGTACAAAAAGGCCAGGGATCTGTGATAGTCCTTGGGTCGTTGATGGACTGGAAAACGCTCTACAAAGATCTGCAAAGCTTGAACTGGTTTATCCTCCTGATCCTTTCCTCCATGAGCTATCTGCTCATGTCGCCTCTATTCACGGCAGGCGTTATTCTTGGAGGGCTGACGGCAATAGCCAATTTCAATGTCTTGCAGCACACGATTTACGGCGCTTTTTCAGCAAAAGGTTTCACGAAGAGCAGGTTTTCGATTATCGCGAAATTCAATCTCCGCCTGCTGGGGATGGGGGTGATCCTTTACGTGCTGATCACCAGGGGCCTGGTGCATCCCGTAGGGCTCGGGCTGGGGCTTTCCATCGTGGTTTTCAGCATCGTGGGGATCGGGATACATCTGGCTTTTAAAATGAGGACCGGGGAGGCGATCTAGCGCATGGAGCATCATTACTACTTTCTCGTGGAAATCCTGAGCGGCCTCGGCTTCGGACACTTCGCCCATGACTTCATTCACGTGATTCATTCCTGGCTGGTCATGATCATCCTGGTCGTGATAGCCCTGCTCCTGACCCGGAAGATCCGGCTGATTCCCAGGAAGCGGCAGAGCCTGGCGGAAATGATCGTGCAGGGGCTTGAAGACTTCATGGTGGAAATCACCGGGCCGGAAGGGCGGGCCTTCTTCCCTTACATTGCCACGGTGTTCCTCTACATTTTCATCTCCAACCTGCTCGGCCTCGTTCCGGGGTTTTTCTCTCCCACCGCGAACCTCAACACGACCCTTTCCCTGGCGCTTTGCACCTTCGGGTTGACCCACTACATCGGGGTGAAGTACCACGGCATGAAATACGTCAAGCACTTCCTGGGGCCGGCGTGGGCGCTGGCGCCCCTGATGCTCATCATTGAACTGATCGGGCACTTCGCGAGGGTGATGTCCCTGAGCATCCGGCTTTTCGGGAACATTTTCGGCAAGGAGAAAATCATCGGCATCCTTTTCGGCCTTGCCGGCATGTACCTGGCGCCTCTTCCACTCCTTTTCCTGGGCATCCTGGTGAGCCTGATCCAGGCGCTCGTGTTCACCCTCTTGTCCACGATCTACTTTGCAGGCGCCATGGAGGAGGCTCATTGACGGCACGGGGCGGATGTCAGGAATGAAGAACGGGCGCGTGCCCGAGACCATATTGCTTATTATCCGTTGATCA
>JAWOJI010000189.1:0-2926 GCA_046481735.1 Desulfatiglandales bacterium
ATCATCCTCGGCACCCCACCATGGACAGGGTATTCCCGGCCGCATTTTTCGCAGACCAACCTGCCTTCCACTATTTCCCGCCAAGGCAAGGTCCTGTCCTCTCTCCGAACTTTGCACCCAAGCTCGCCGTTGCAGGCTACACATGCAAGATAATCAATTAATGCAGTTTTCAATGGAACTTACACCCGGCAGCATTTCTTCAGGAAACTCTTCACCTCTTATACACCCCGGTTTCATCAAACGATCCGGGTCTCAACATCCACAAACAGGTTAAATCACTTTCATCGACCGTCTGCAATTCATACCTTCTTCGGATTTGCGGGTTTGCCTTTCCCAAACGCAGGTTTACGGGCGGGGCTGTCAATTAAAACCGCGTATTCGTTAAATTGTTGCCTGGCAGTTTTACTCTCAGCCACTTTGATTTACCTGTTCGTCTGAGGAGATCCCGTTCGTTGTGAGATTTTCATTCTTGTCCAGGGCTTCCTTCAAGGCAAGATATTGTATCAACTCGATCTGCCTGTTCGACAAGGTTGTAAGTTTGACGCTCATAAACACGAGTACCAGGAACATGAACATGAAGGCCAGCATTGTCAGAGCCGAAACCGGGAAAATCGCACCAACAGCGTGGGTCACAAACGACAGGAGCGGCGGGAAAGAAACAGTCAATATCAGCATAATGAGGGGGATAAACCACAAGACTGCATAGCCCACGTGAAGCCTGCTGGTCCTAACGAGATGAAGGATGAAGATCATCAAAGCCAACCCGACTACATCGATAAAAAGTATCCCCTGCAGGCCTATTCCCGGTTCGTTCATTTGCGCCTCCTCGATGCAATGACATCTATTGCTGCAACCAATGTCAGCAACAGTGTCTTCAGGGGGTAGCCTACGATACTGGTCACACCGTGCATGGACTTGCCGGACCTGCGCGCCATCATTGTCACCGGCACTTCTTCTATCTTGCACCCATTCATGCTCAGTCTCACCAGGGTTTCGATGTGAAAGTCCAGGAATGTCCCGCCTATGGCCACTTCCGCCGCACCGGCCTTCAAAGCCTTGAAGCCGGAAGAGGTGTCGTAAACGCGCTTGCCCAGGAACAGGGAAGTCAGCAGGGAGAAAAGGTTTTGCCCGATTCTGCGCTCCAGAGGTCCCTTGTACGATGACCCGTCGCAATACCTGGATCCGATGGCCAGATCCGCGTCTTTGCTCCAGAGAGTCTCAACAACACGCAAAACATCCGCAGGGTCATGCTGGCCGTCGGCGTCAAAGCTGACAATCACTTCATATCCTCGCCGCAGTGCGTATTTGAGCCCGGTCTGCAATGCCGGCCCATACCCGATATTGCAAGGGAGAGTGATCTGTTCCTCTCCGAGACTTTCTATAATGCTGCCTGTCGCGTCTTTCGACCCGTCGTTGACCACGACCCGGTCGAATCCGGGCGCTGCCCGGCGGAGGTCGAGGAGAACCCCGGATATTGTCTTTTCTTCATTGTAGGCGGGTATAATAATGATCGCGCGATTCAACATGTTCGCTTTCAGCTTTTTAGAAGAAAAATCTCTCTCACACGGAGAACACAGCGGTCACAAAGATTTCTTTATCGATTTCCACCAGAATTTCAGAATATCAGCGACCTCAGGGTCCCTGTAAAGCCTGCCTTTTGCACCGGTCTGCGGCCGATACACTGCCTTTTGGTGTTTCACGTCAAGGATCGCGTCGATGAACAGGTCGAAGCCGAGCTGCTCCAGTTCCTTCCACACAGCCCTCAGAGGTCGCCCTGAAACCGCCACTTCCCCGGCCCTGACCACGTCCCCTGTGTCCAGGCCTGGATTTATTTTCTGGATTGTCACGCCCACAGACTTTTCGCCGTTGTACATGGCCCAAAAAGTCGTCTTCTTGCCTCGGTATTCGGGCACTTTGCCGTGATGAATGCCAAGGGTCCCGAATTTGGGTATCTGAAAAAGCTCGGCTTTCAAAATCGGACAGCTGTAGGCCACTCCGAGATCCGGAGAAAGAGCCGACACCCGTCTCAATACTTCCTCTGCATGTACATCGGGCACATATTGCAGACGCGCCGACACGCTCGCCATTTTTCGATTCAGCCTGATTTCGTTGCGCGGTTTGGCCAGGTAACGACTGAGGGTGCCTGCAAGCATTAAAATCAACACGGGTGGGGCCATGAGGCGCCTTCGTCGAAACAAGTCTTTCACTACCGCTGAGGCGGTCCTGGCTCTGGACTCGATGAATGCGCCAAGGAACTCTATCTCCGGATGTTCCTCAGTTCGGCAAATGAATTCCTTGACTCCCCGTTCCAGGACAGGGCCACCTCCAAACAGCAGGACCCTGATGGGTTGACCGTGATCAGTTTGTGATTCTAGCATTCCTGCTGGTACCGTTCCGTAGCAATACTACCCCCCTGATCTCTGATTTTTTCGTAGGCCGGAGGACGCATAATACATGCGAGTTACCACGACGAGGATCGTGCCTTTGAAAACGAGGGCAGAATCGACAAAGCTCATCGGCCGACGCTTTCAATGATGGAAAGGGTTTCTTTGGCGCACGCATCCCAGTTGAACCTCGCAGACCTGCGGAGGCTGCGTGCTGAAAGCTCAAGGCGTCTTTTCTCGTCTGACAGGACCTGCACAAGCGCAGCGGCAATCGCATCGGCATCCTGCGGATCCACCAGCACCGCTGCATCACCCGCGATCTCTTCCAGGCCGTTCACATTGGACGTAACGATCGGGGTGCCGCACGCCAGTGCCTCTGTGATGGGAATGGGGAAGGCTTCCAGGTTCGACGGGTAGAGGTAAAGATCGGCCAGGGAGTAGACGGCCGGCAGGTCTTCCTGGTCGATCCAGCCCGGGAAAAGAATGTCGCGGACGAACCCGTGCTCCGGCACCCCGTACTCTGCCCTGAAGCGCTCGCAGTC
>JAWOJI010000295.1:0-7204 GCA_046481735.1 Desulfatiglandales bacterium
GGATTCCCTTCCCTCACGACCTGGGCGTTGGGGTCCAGGGTGACCTGGAGGTCGCTGATGGTCCAGTCTTTCTGGAATTCGCCGGGGTCGAAGGCCTTTGTTCCCATGATGCGAGCCATATAACTCCCCACCTGGAGAAGGTCGTTTCTCATGGCAATGCCGGCTGCCACCGGGTCCCTTTGAATCAGGCACTCCAGAATGACCTCGTGGGCATCGCGGACATTCTGGTAGAAATCCAATCCGAGATTCAGTTTTGCTTTAACGGACTGCAGAAGGTTGTCAATGAAGTCAACGATCAATATGGAAATGGTGTTCCCTGCCATTCTGGCAAGGTACCGGTGAAATCCAATCTCCTTGGACAATTCCGACTCACCTGGACGGACGGTCTCCCCCAGGATATCTCTCAGGTTTTCCTCATCCCTGTCCGTCATGCGAACTGCGGCCATCTGGGCCATTGTGGGCTCGATAATATAGCGTAACATAGTGATTTCATATATAGAAATGGCATGAAAATGAAGGAAATTGATGATGCTGTGGATGGTGGTGCGCATATCCACCTCGGCCACAAAGGCCCCCCCGGCTATTCCCTTGCGGATTTCGATCAACCCCATGACCTCAAGGACTCTGAGAGCCTCCCGCATGGTGGCCTTGCTGACCCCGAATTGTTCGATCAATTCCTTTTCAGATGCCAAGCGATCTCCAGGTTTCAGCAGGCCTGAAAGGATGGAATCGCGGATTTGCGCAATAATGTTGTCCGAAACCTTTTCGGATTTGGTTACGGCTTTGTACATGTAGGAGGAAGCGTCCGGCTGTTAAAAATTAACCAATTGAAATTTTTATATAAATCTCAATTATTCTATCTCTTACAAAATTCCTGGTTGCATTGTCAAGCGAAATATCATAATGGTTATATTATTTTTTATCATCCAATTGCCATTTGATTTGAGAAAACTACCTGAGGTTCTGCGAATTGGATTTTTTCTTGTTCTTTCAGCGGGAAATCCGCAGATTCCGCACCTGGGATATTCTTTAACGGCTTTAATAAAGGCTAATATATCATAATGATTAGAAAGTTTTATGTTGACAGAACACAAAGGCTGTTCTATTGAGGATCAATCGACGATCATTCTCCAATGTTTCTGCTGCGGGCATTGAGGATGTGAGACAACGTGCCGGGAGCGATGGATTTCGCGCCCTTGCTCCAACTTCTTATAAGCGGTAACCAGGGAGATTCGGCTATGGGTTTAGAAATTGACGCTTTAAAGTGTATAGGTTGCATGGCTTGTGAACTGGCCTGTGGGTATCACCGCGATGATGCTTTTGCACTTCTTTCCTCCTGCATTGTCCCTTACCGGGGTTTGGAAAAAAAGAATTACATGGGGGTGATCCTGAAAGAGGAGGACAGTCTCGTAGCAGCCAGGCCCGAGGGAACAGAAATCAATCGAATCGGCGAGCAGCAGGATTCGGGAAAAGAGGCGGACGCTTCCGCAAAACCCTTGCTCCTCAGGGAGAGCTGCGATCTCTGCGAAGACTTGGAGCAGGGGCCTCTTTGCATCCGCTTCTGCCCCGTAAATGCCATAGCTCTGGCTGCATAACTGCTCACGACTGCGGGACGCTCAGGCCTCCGCGGATGACATGGCACTCATTTCATCCAACCCCCAATTCTTTCGGCCGTGAAGGGAAGAAAGGGTACCATGGGTTGATGAAACAAGACGCATCGGCTGCATTCTATCAGAAAAGGAGTGAAATATGGACTACCTGTCATCAAATAAGGTTGCAGTCATTGATCTTGCCACCTCGGAGATCGAGGAACAAGAGCTTGAAGAAGAACTGGTTCGAGAGCATATCGGCGGGGCCGGGATCACCAGCGCCCTGTACGAGCGTTTTGAAGCGGAAGAGCCTATTGCCCTTGGTGCAGGGCTTCTGACAGGAACTCTGGTCCCCGGTTCCGCCTTGGCGGTCATGACCGCCAAGAACCCACATACAGGGAATAAATGCCATGTCCCCATCACGCTGGACGCGGGCATGGAACTGAAATACAGCGGTTTTGACTACCTGGTAATCAAGGGGAAATCTCAGGTGCCGGTCTATTTGTGGATCCACGACGGGATCACAGACATCCGGGACGCGAAGGACCTGTGGGGCAAAGACGTATGGGCCGCCACGGACCATGTGCGAGAGTATATGGGGGACAAGCTCATCCAGGTCCTGGGAATTGGGAAAGCAGGAGAATCCCGGTCCAACCTGGCCTGTGTTTGCGTCAACTACTGGCATGGGGGAGACCGCACGGGTTTGGGCATGCGCTTCGGCGAAAAGAATCTCAAACTTGTGGCCCTTCGGGGCATGGGGCTCCTGGAAATCGCAGAACCCGATGGATTCGTGGCCCAATGTGCTGAACTCCTCACTGCTTTCAAGTCCGGAGGCAAGGCGGGGAATCTGGGCATCGCAGAAATGGCTGTCACCATGGGCGGAGAAGACCTCCGTGACTGGCTTCACCCCTTGGTGCATCGGCACATGGCCTGTTTCAATACTCCTTTTGCCACCAATACCTTTGTTTTCCTCAACGAATCCCCGGAGTTTCTCAAGGAAAGCGCCGTCACCGAGCCGGGGTTTCTGATCAGCGATCTCTATCCCCTTGCAATTTACGAGAAGCTGGGGTTGACCGCGTCCGATGCCTGTGGGCTCCTGCGGGACTGCGCAAAATACGGCTTGGATGGGGCAGCCGTTGCATTCTTGAGCCGGAACATTGGGCTGAAGGATCCAAAGGCGATACGGGATGCCATGGCGGGCATGAAAGGCCCTGTCCCCACGGCAGGGACAAGCGTTTTCAGCGAATGGGCCTCCGTGGGCAAGCAGGAACCGGATGACTGGAAGAGACGCCAGGCGGTAGCCTATCTTTTCGGCATCCATCCGATTTATGCACTCATGGCGCCCGAACTGAGCGAGGAAAAGCTCCTCGACCTTGCCAACCTTGGCACAGGACTGGATTTTACGCAAAAAACGCTGGACCAAGCGGTGGAAAGGATTATGGAGGGATAGAAATAACCCAACCGGCTGCCGTTTTCAGAGGAGTGAGGCGGGCGTGGACGAGTATTCATCCATGAGGACCTTGAACCAGACCTTGGCGAAGGGGCAAATGGCCTCCTGGCGCAAGGGGGCGAGACGGTTGCCTGACCTCCCTCCGGACAGACCGCTGTACTATCCACAGATCGGCGTGTATCGAGGAAAGGGCGCCTCCCATTCCTGGCTCTGGTTCGTGGATGTCCTGGAACGGATGGGTTTTTACGATCTTTCCTTCCCTGACGAGTCCTGCATTCAGGAAAATGTGCTGGACCGCATGGATGTCCTGGCTGTTTCGGGGGGGGATACCCTGGGCATTGCAAAAGGCCTGGGACGGGCAGGAGCCTCCAAACTGGCGCGTTTCATCCGAGGCGGAGGGTTGTACCTGGGATCCTGCGCAGGAGCTTATCTCCCGCTTCATTCCTCTAAGGAACATCTCAATTTGTTCAACTTTGTGCCCGTGAAGATAGCCAACTTGACACAGACTCTTCCCGAAGCCCGTGGACTCCGGGAGAAGTTCTGCACCGCCTACGGATGCGCCTATGTTTTTCACCCCGTTCGTGAGGCTGTGATGCTCCAGTCGGGTGGATTTGCGCCATTTCAATATGCGCGATCCTTTGCCGCTCCCTTATATGGAGGGCCGCCCATGATCGCGCCGGACCCGGATATGGTAGCTGCCACGTATGCCGGCTTCACCCCCAAAACCTTGTTCCTGGCAGATGAGACCATCGCCCGGGAAACCTTGCTGGGAAGGGCCGCTGTGATTCGAGCAGCCTTTGGGCTGGGCCATTTTCACCTTTATGGCCCCCATTGTGAGCATCCCAAATTCCCTCTGGCCAACACGCTCCTCGCGAAGGCCCTTTACTGGGACCTTCCCTCCACACAGGCCGGACCCCGTCACACGGATGCAGACTTCAAAACAGTCCTTTCCGGCGCCTCTGCCCGCAGCCTCCTCCGCAATATCCGTCGCGAAATCAGCAATGCGAGGATCGTGGCCGCAGGGATGGAGACCCTCCCTATCCGGTGGAGGATCGGAGAGAAAATCTATGAGGTGGGAAAGATCCGAGTTTTCCTGGAGGCGATCTGGGCCAGGATCCCCAATCTGGAAAGGAGCGATCCGATCGCTTTCACTCAAGGCCTGGACAAACAGCTCATTGAAAGGCTGCCTCTCATCACCGCTCTCGTCAGGCAGATCAGAAGGGGCGTGGACCTGGGTACGGATACAAAAGGCCTTGCGAAAGATCTGTTTGCGAACCTCAATGAGGTCTCCGCCCTTTTTCTGGAAATGTATTTTCAGACCCAGCGTCGGCTCTTCGGAGGGAGACATGAGGCCTAGCCGTCATTTCCCGCGTCCTTCCCCGGCTCTGGCTTTGTGCTTTTGGATCGCTTCCACGATTTGGACGGGTGCGCCTCTCTACGGCGCCGTGGTTCCGAACGCTGAATCCTCCTGGTTTGTCAATATGCAGCGTTTTGCCGGATCCGCCCACGGCGCCCTCGCCTGTGAGACTTGTCACGAGGATAAAACCCTTTATCCCCCTCCCCATCCGGATGCTGAGAGCGCCCGGTTTCTCAAGGCGGAAGCCACCCGAATGTACGATTACAGCCGCTGTTCCTCCTGCCACAGGTCCTCTTACGAAAGGTATCTCCTGGGAAAGCACGCCGAAGCTCTGAAAGAGCAGGCAGCGGAGGGAAAGCGGGAGGAGGGAGGCGTCGCCCAGTTGTCCAGAAGGGCGCCTACCTGCGGCGACTGCCACTCTGCTCACTACGACAGCGCCCACCTGTCCAGGGTGGAAACGGGAAGGGCCATGACAGGGGCCTGTGGATCGTGCCACCAGGCCCAGATGGTCAGCTATCTCAAGAATTACCATGGCAAAGCGGCCCACAACCTGGGCAACCCGAAGGCTGCCTATTGCACGGACTGCCACGGGACCCACGAATGCGTTTCCCTCAAGGAGAGGGCGGCGGCCCTGAACGCCTGCCGGCGCTGCCATCCGGATGCCCAAGAAAATTTTGCAGGGGTTGTGATCCATCCCACCACCGAAGACCTTGCGGACCGTGACGGAGACAAGAGGGCCCGTGTGGCCGTCATCCGTGTGGCAACAACACTCATGTTCATCCTGGTTACCCTTGTGGTGGGATTCTTTTATGGACACACATTTCTCTGGATCCTCCGGGAACTACATGAAAAACTGAGGAGGCGCCCATGGTGAACTCCGGACCTCCCACCGAAAAGGAAACCTTGATCCGCTTCTCCGTGCTTCACCGTCTGTTGCATCTCCTGGTGATGCTCGGATTTACGGGCCTGGCCGTCACCGGATTTTCCCTAAAGTTCAGCGCCCATTGGTGGGCTCAGGCCGTGGTGTGGGTTATTGGAGGCGCTACCCGCCTGGCCTATCTGCATCGGTTTTTCGCCGTCATAACCTATGCCTGTGTTCTGGTTCATATTCTTTGGCTTCTTTACTGCAGGCTGGCTCTGAAGGAAAGTCTTGTCGGTCCTCATTCCATGTTCCCGAGGATTCAAGACCTCCGGCACCTTTTTCAACACATCCGATACTTTTTCGGAAAGGCCCCCGTTCCCCGGTTCAACCGGTTCACCTATTGGGAGAAACTCGATTACCTGGCCATATTCATCGGGATGAACACCATGGGTCTGACAGGCCTGATCCTCTGGTATCCGGAGTTCTTTACCCGGGCCTTGCCCGGGTATTTCGTAAACCTGGCCCAGGTCCTCCACCTGTACGAAGCCATCTTGGCGGTGGCCCTCAAATTCGTAGTCCACCTGGTCTCGGCCCACCTCCGGCCCGCAACCTTCCCCATGGAAAAAAGCATCTTCAATGGGAAAACATCTCTGGAAAAAGTGCGCAAGGAACATCCCGGGGAGTGGGAGGCCATAAAGAGCTCATTGCAAACCCAAAAATGAAGTAGCGAGGCGAAAGGACATCAAAGACACGTGCCGAAAACCATGACCAAAGAATCCGGTTGGAAAATACGCACAGGGGCGCTCACCGTTCTTTTGATCCTTTGGGGCCTTTTTTGCTTCTACAGCTTTACCCGCGCAGCCACAGGCCCCTCGATGTCGCCTCAAGCAGACGGCAAAGCGAGGCCCTGCCTGGACTGTCACCGCCTCCCCAACGTTGAGACGAATGCCGGGGTCTTTGCTTCTCAGATCTTTTGCCTGGAGTGCCACGGCAACAAAGAATGTACCCGAACTGTGGGCGAAGAGATTGTTTCCCTTTACGTGGACCTGGGTCTCATTGAAAAGACCCGACATCGATACACGGCCTGTATCCAGTGCCACAGGGATGTGGCCCGATCCCCTCACCTTTCTGAAGAAGGGGCCCATTGCGTGAACTGCCACGCCGTGCACGGGGAAAAGGGGAAGCAAAACGCCCCCCACTTGCGGGTCCAGTGCCAGGCCTGCCATAATGTTTCCAAATTTGTGGAGCTGGATGCCGCGACCGATCAGGTCCGCCTTTCCCGTCGGGACTACACTGGGATGCCCATCGCGCTGACAGACCACACCCTGCAGGACGTGAGTCAGCAGGAATTTTGCCTGAGATGCCACTACCAGGGGAACAAGGTGGGAGCGGCCGTTGCAGTACTCCCACCCAAGGGCTTTATCTGCATTCTGTGTCACAATGCTCCCCTCGCCCTCGGGCATCCCGTTTTCTGGATCGCTTTTCTCGTTTTTCTCCTCGGAGCTTTGCTGACCGTTCTTTTCTGGTTCCAAGGCAACGTCCAGGGGGAGGGCAAGTCCCTGCATCGCAAAATCGCCCTTGTATCCGAGACCGTGTGGCAGACCATCTTTTCCAGGGCCTTTTATCAGATTGTCAAGACCATCCTGTTGGACGTGCTCCTTCAGAGAAGACTGCTTCAGGAAAGTGTGAAAAGATGGTTTTTCCACTCTCTGATCTACCTATCCATCCTCATGCGCTTCGGTCTCAGCTTGTTCACCTATTATGCCTACCGGATCAGCCCCGACAGCGGTTTGGCCGTTGCCCTCATCAACAAGAACCACGGCTTTGTGGCCTTTACAAACGATCTCCTGGGGCTCTTTATCCTGGTGGGCGTGGGCTGCGCGGCGGTGAACCGGTTCGTTGTCCGGCCCCCCCACGTGGTCACGGAAATCAGGGACAATTTGGCC
>JAWOJI010000382.1:0-9481 GCA_046481735.1 Desulfatiglandales bacterium
GCAGGAAATCGTCGTAGAAATAAAACATGGTGATAAAAGGAAACAGAAAGAAAACGGCGCTCACAAAAAAATCGATTCTCGGAAGGTTCAGAAACACAAGGGTCAAAAAAAGGATCGAAACTGCGTAAAACCGCATCGAGCCGTCGCTCGTCAAGAACCACAACAGTCGTCTGCTTCCCAACCATTGAAGCGTGTTTTTCAGTTCCCCGGAGCCCACGGTTTTTAATCCAGTTCTGGAAAGCATGAAGCCCAGGAGCATGAGGACGCCGCCGATGAACAGGGGGAGCAGGGCAGGGGAGACATACCAAACGTTCATGACGCCGCCGAAGCTATCCTTCATCGGCATCTTGAAAGCCTGGCCGACGATCCACAGCCCAAGCAAAAATACGACGGCTCCTGAGAAAATATCGGCCTTTCTGAGTTTTTCTTTGTCCAACATGGCCCGATGCCTTTTTCGATTGCCGAGCTTCCGCGGCACTTGAGCACCCCCCCCACTTGCTGAAGCAGGGGGGGAGACCGCGGAAGCTACGTTCCTACTTGGCAGGCTTGGGGATGTTGAGGGTCGCCGGATCCACCTTGGCGGCGCCCAGTTCCCAGAGGGTCCAGGCAAAAAGCGATTCGAGCTGGTCGAATTCCTTCTTAGCCTCAGCCCCGGTCTTGCCGGAGAGGAGGTAATAGTTTTCCTTGCCGAACTTTTGCATGGCTTCACTGTCCATGGCCTTCTTGAATGCGTTTTCGATCGCGCTCTTGACCTCTTGTGGCACTGCGGCAGGCACGGCGAAGCCGATGGCCTGAGAAATGGGCAGGTAGTCTTTCAATGCCGGGTAGTCGTCAAAGGCGGAAGGGATCTTGCCTACGTCGGCCACTTCGAACTCGGTCGGAATCAGCATGGCCAGGGGCCGGAGCTTTCCGCCTCGAATGAGGGCCTGTTGTTCAGCCAGGGAGGTGATCACCACCTGGACCTCGCCGGTCATAGCCGCGTTCTGGGCCGGCGCAGAACCGGGGTAGGGGATGAAGTTCAACTTTGCGCCGCTTCCCTTTTCAAGGGCCAGAAGGTTGAGATGATGGATGGAACCGGAGGCACTGGCGCCTGACTTCACTGCGCCGGGATCCTTCTTGGCAGCCTCAATAAGATCCTTCAAGGTTTTGTAGGGAGTGCTCGGAGTCACCGAGACCAGGTCCGGCGATCCTCCCACGATAAAGAAATCCCACACATTCATTCTCTTGTCCCAGCCGCCCTGCACACCTGCGGTGACGCAGGATTCGGAAAGGCCGCACAGGGTATAGCCGTCATGGGGTTTGGAGTAGGCATCCGCCATTCCGATGGAACCTCCCACACCGCCGGTCTTGTTGATGACGTTGATGTTTACGCCGAGGATCTTGCTCATTTCTGCGCTGATAATCCGGTTGCAGACGTCGGTTCCGCCACCTGCAGACCACACCACAATGTTGGTGATGTCCTTTGTCGGAAAACCCTTTTTCTGAGCCTCGGCGCCAACCGCGCCGGCTAGAAGCACAACCATGCACATCAGGATAACTTTCTTCATAAAAATGCCCTCCTTCTTATGGTCAAAATGGTCTTCATGAAACACCCCTGTAACATTCATGGACTGTACCGATGTACCCAATAACCAAGTGATGGATTTTCTTTTCCTCCCTCCTTTCCCGCTTCATGTGCTCATAAAAAGCGGACGTTATTTGCGCCAACCTGCTGAATTGAAGTGATCGGAAACATGGGTTCCCGGAGGCGCCAGGCCGTCACAGAATTCCAGGTCCGCAGCACTCAGTGACACATCGGCGGCCCCGAGGAGTTCCCTGAAGTGGTGGAGGGTTCTCGGGCCGATAATGGCGCCCGTGACTCCGGGCTGATGAAGCAGCCAGGCCACAGCCATCTGCGGCAGGCTGCACCCGGTGGCGGCCGCTCTCTCACCCAACTTCCTGGAGATCTCGATTCCTGCCTGGGTAATTCGTTCCCCATAAACCTTCTTGAACGCGCCCCTGCTTCCGGAAGGGATTTGCGCCGCGTCCCCGTACCGTCCTGCCAGAACGCCCTGTGCCAGGGGCGACCATGTGAGGATTCCCAAATCATAGGACCGGCACATGGGGATGATTTCAATTTCGGCTCGCCGATCCAGCAGGTTGTAGGGGGGCTGTTCACAGACGAACTTGGGGTAGTGGTGCCTGTCGGCGATCCAGAAAGCCTCCACCACCCGCCATGGCGGGTGGGTGGAACACCCGATATGCCGCACCTTCCCTTGCCTCACCAGGAGATCGAGGGCCGCGAGGGTTTCTTCCTGGGGCACGTTCCAGTCCGTGCGATGGAGAAAGTAGAGGTCGATGTAGTCCGTCCTCAGGCGTCTCAAGCTGTTTTCGCAGGCGGACAGAATGTGGTGCTTGGAGTTGCCCGCGTCATTTATCCCCCCTCCTGTGGGGAGGAAAACCTTGGAGGTCAGGAACACCTCATTTCTTTTGCCGTTTTGGGAGAAAGCCATGCCTAGAATCCGTTCGCTTTCCCCTTCGGCGTAAACATCGGCGCAATCGAAGAGGTTCACCCCCCCGTCCAGGGCAGCGTTGATGATTGCAAAGGACTCCTCCCGGGTGGTGGGGTTTCCGAAATTCATCGTTCCCAGAACGATTTCGGAAACCATGAAGCCGGATCTGCCCAGTCGCCGGTATTTCATGAAATCTCCCTATTCATGGGTGAGCGCGCACCCTTTGCGAGATTCTGCCTGAGAATGGTGATGGATTTCCTCAAGTGACGGCGCATGAGCGTTTCGGCCGACTCTGCGTTCCGCCGGCACACGGCCTCAATCACTGCAAGGTGGTCCTGAATGCTTTCGTCGGGAGACTGAACCAGGCCTTCCGGTGAAATCACCTGGTAGCTGTAAATGATGATGTTGTAAGTCTCCAAAATGCTCTTCAAGAACTCCTTGGCGCCGATGTCGAGGAGAAAGTGATGGAAGCGCCGGTCCTCTTCCGCGTAGGCCTTGATGTCTTGAATCTTCGTTTGATCCTGAAAGGACTGAAAAAAGCCTCGTAGCTGTTTGATCTCCCTGTCGCTGATGCTCAAGGCCGCTCGCCTTGCGGCAAGTCCTTCCAGAACTTCTCGAAGCTCGAAGATGGCGATCATCTCCTGCTTGGTGAAGAGACGGACGAAAAAGCCTCTTCGGGGCCTTGACTCAACCAGCTTTTCCTTTTCAAGGTACTTGAGGGCGCTCACGAGGGGAGTGCGGCTGATTCCGAGTTCCTGAGCCACCTTTTCCTGTGGGATCTTTTCTCCAGGGAGCAGCTTTCGCTCAAGGATCATAGCCTTCAAACGGCTGTAGACTTTGGCATCAAGGTTTTTGTGGGCAGCGCCTAAGGGTTTCATGACCAGGTCTTTTCTTCACGGAGCCGCAAGGGAGTGTGGATGATCGATCCCCAGTTTCACATTTTGAATTTTGTATGCAAAATTTCTACCCCCCCCACAACCGCTCTGTCAAGGAAAAAATGCTCACAAAATTTCCTTGTTCGTTCCGCTCCGAGCTTTCTTCCGGGGGGATCAGATCCTGCTTAAAACGACCAGCAACAGAGGCAGGATGATGATCAGCATGGCGGTCGTGAAGAACCAGCATGAATTGGCCAGGTCAAGGTCGAGGTCATAGATGGAGGGCGGGATCAAGGCGTTAAATGCCACCGGCATGGAGGAAAGAATCACGACCACCTTGAGAGGCAGGCCCTCTTCAATGGCGCCAAAGCCGAGGAGGTATGCCAGGGAAGAAGCTAGGACGGGGACGAGGAGGAACTTGATGACGGACACGGCAAGGCATTCTTTCCAATAATCTCTGACTTTTCTGAGTTTGAGAGCCAATCCTATCGATGTGAGCAGGAGAACCGTTCCTAGAGGAACGAATAGGGAAACCAGGGTCCTAAAAAACTCCGGCCTCGGAATGCCTGCCCGATTCAGAAGGCCGCCGAGCACGATACTTGCCAGGGCGACCAGAATGAAAGGATCTTTTCCCAGGTTCCTGATTCTGTCCACTGTTCTTTCCGTCGTTTCCGTGCGGCTGTAATACTTGGCGACAGGAAACCCGATCGAATAATAGGACAGTTCTTCGAAGAGCTTGTAGATCGGCACGAGGGCGAACCCCTGCTCCCCAAGAAAGATGAAGCAAATGAGCGCCCCGATGGACCCAATGTTTGTGAAAGAGCCGCAACCGTAGATCGCCCCGGTTTTCCCGGGTTCCAATCGAAGCATTCTTGCGGCAGCCAGGGCCAGCACACCCCCTGAAAGGATGGCAAAAAGCCCGTTGAATGGGAGTGCGGCGAGCCGAATACTTTCAATGTTTACCGCCCACAAGGCTCCGACGATGGCGACAGGGTTCACAAAGAGAAGAGCGATTCGCTGGAGCCCTTTTCTCAGACGGTCGAGAGATAGGGGCAGGTGAAGGGCATGTCGGTTCACGAGCGCTTGGATCCCGTAACCCAGGCAGAGGCCGAACAGGATGATTGAAAACGAAAAAATGAGCTTCGACATGATTCTGCTTCCTACCGTGGAATGTGCTTCCAGGGGTTCGATGAATCCGCGACTGTCCCCGAAAGGCGCTCGGATGGGAATGTACTGCTGGCCATCCGCCTTGATGGAGCTACTACATGAAGAATGAATCCGTTGGCAACAGGATTTTCTTTGGGGATTTTATGAAAGGTTGACATTTGCTCAAAAGACAACCTAGAGTGAGACGCTTTCCGCGCTTCCGTGCGCGGAAGGCGGTGGAAAAGCATGTCATGGAAAGGGAAAACAGACAGGGGAGAGCTGCGGAATGATCACAAGGGCTCGGCAGAAGTCGGCGCAGGAGAGCGCCGCTCTCATGATCACCCGGTCCGGCATCCGGATCAGGGCAGATGAAAAGGCCGGGATAGAAGTGGTGGACTTCGGCCTGGGCCGCCTTGAAGAGGAAGGCGTTCAAGTCCTGACCTTGCTGCAGACAGGGCGGATCAGTGTCAAGGTGCTGGTTCTGATGCCCAATCAGACGGAGCCCGAACACTGGCACCCCCCTGTGGGGGACGACCCCGGCAAGGAGGAGACGATCCGGGTTGTGTCCGGCACGGTTTTTTTCTATGTCCAGGGTGAGGACACCCTGAAGCATGGCTTCCTCGTTAAGGGCAAGGAAGAATACTACACCCTGAGGCACGAGATCATCCTGAAGCCCGGCGACCAGATCACGTTCCAGCCCGGCGAAAAACACTGGTTTCAGGCCCGTGATGAGGGAGCGGTCATGTTCAGTTTTTCCAGCGTGGCCTGGGATGCGATGGACCGGTTCACGGACCCGGACATTGTGAGAACCGTGCGGATTGCGGATAAGTAGAAGGAAAGTGGTCATGGGCAAAGAGAAGCTTGACAGAAGGATCATTGTTGCGGTGGCGCCGGTCGGGCGGAGCGTTGCCCCGCCCTCGCTGAACCCTCTCACCCCGGAAGCGGTGGCTGCGGAGGTCGTTGAGTGCGAAAAAGCCGGGGCAAGCATGGTCCACTTGCATGTCCGGGACAGAAAAGGGAATCAGACGGAGAAGCTTCATGATTTCTCCAAGACCCTGGATCTCATTCGTGAGAGTTCGAACATCATCCTTCAGGGTTCCACCGGAGGGCTTTCGACGCTCACACTGGAAGAGCGATGCGTGGCGCTGAACGATCCACGGGTTGAGGTGGCTTCGCTGAACATGGGATCGGTCAACTTTGGAGAGGAAGTTTACATCAACAGGGTGCCCGATATCCGCTACTGGGCCAAGCGAATGGAGGATGCAGGGGTTGTCCCCGAGTTGGAGGTTTTCGAGGTTGGAATGGTGCCTGTGGTGCGCCATCTTGTCGGAGAAGGGGTCCTGAAACCCCCGTGCCGTTTCAATTTCTGTTTGGGCTTTCACTGGGCCCTGCCGGCCGATCCCAAGAGCCTTTTTTTCATGACTTCCCTGCTGAAAGAAGACGAAGAGTGGGGAGTCATCCATGACGGGATGTCCGATCTGTCGCTCCTTGCCGCGGCCATCGGCATGGGGGCAAGAGTCGTGCGCGTCGGATTCGAGGACAGCGCCTTTTACGCCCCTGGAAAGGCGGCAAAGACCAATTCCGAACTGGTCGAGAGAGTTGTGTCCCTGATTCACCAGATGGGCTGCGGCGTGGCGTCTCCGGAAGAGGCAAGGGTTTTGCTCGGAATCAATCGCTGACGGCCTTCTAATAGGGTTGTTTGCCTCGTGCGAGAGGGTATCGCCGGCCGTACCCGAACGCCTTGGTCGTCACCTTGAGACCCGGAGGCGCCTGCCTTCGCTTGTATTCGTTCATGACAATGCGGTGAAGCACGTCTTTGACCGTGTCCGGATCAAACCCTCTGGCCACAATCTCGTCGAAGCCGAGATTTTCCACCACAGACAGGTCGAGGATTTCGTCCAGGACCTCATAGGGAGGCAGACTGTCCTGGTCTGTCTGGCCCGGTTTCAACTCGGCGGAAGGTGGCCGCAGGATGACTCTTTCCGGAATGATCTCCTTATCCCGGTTAACATGCCGCGCAAGGCGATAGACCATGGTTTTGGGAATGTCCGACAACACCGCCAGACCCCCGTTCATGTCTCCGTAGAGGGTCGAGTAGCCCACCGCTGTTTCCGATTTGTTCCCGGTGCTGAGGAGGATGGCACCGAACTTGTTGGAGATGGCCATGAGCAAGGTTCCCCGAATTCTGGCCTGGATGTTTTCCTCGGTTTCATCCGGTCCCACCCCTCTGAAGAGCGGCGAAAGGCTTTGTGCGAAGCTCTCGAAAATCCCGGTGATGGGAATCTCGTGAAATCTGATCCCGAGGATTCCGGCGAGGGCCTTTGCATCCTCGCGGCTCATGGGGGATGTGTACGGCGAGGGCATGCCGACCCCGGTCACGTTTTGCGGCCCCAGCGCTTCCCGGGCGATGACGGCCACCAGCGCGGAGTCAATGCCCCCGCTCAGACCGATCAGCACCTTGCTGAACCCGCATTTTCTCACGTAATCCCTCGTTCCAGTGACCAGGCCTTTGAGAATGGACTCTTCTTTGGACGGCCAGGCCCGCGCCACAGGTTCGTAGATGCTTTCGTCGTCCCAGACCAGAAAATCCGAGTCGAACTCCCTGCCGAGCAAAATCAGCTCTCCGCTCTTGTCACACACCATGCTGGCGCCGTCAAAGAGGATGTCGTCATTGCCGCCCACCTGGTTGCAGTAAAAAACAGGAATTGCGTATCGAGCCGAGAGCTTCTGGAGGACTTGACTGCGCAAGTGCTTCTTTTGGATCGTGAAGGGGGAGGCAGAAACGTTGATCAGCAGATCAACGCCTTCGGCTGCAATATCGGAGACAGGATCAAAGGGATATCGAGGGACGCCCTCCATGTCTCCGACCGTCCAGATATCCTCGCACACGGTCACGCCGAAGCGCTTGCCCGTGAGCTCAAAAACAAGGCTTCTCTCGGCCGACTCGAAATATCTTGTTTCGTCAAAGACATCATAGGACGGGAGACACCTTTTCCCTCCTTTTGAAAGGATCCGGCCTTCACCGAGGAGGGCTACCGCGTTGACAAGAGGCTTTCCGATCAACCGGGGATTTCGATCCACGTATCCGCACACCATGCTGGTTTTGCTGGTTTTTCTGCTGAGCCGTTCCAACTGATCGAGGTTTTCTCTGATGAAGGCAGGCCTTTCCAGCAAATCTTTGGGCGGATACCCCAGGAGAGAAAGTTCAGGGAAAACGGCGAGTGCGCACCCCTGGGCCTCCGCCTTTTCGTAGGCCTCCAAGATAAGCGAGGTGTTGTAGGCGAAGTCGCCGATGATTGGATTGATCTGGCAGAGAGCGATTTTCATGTCAGCTTTTTCGTCTACAGCGCGCTGCCGGCTTTCTCGACAGCCCGGACAATCTTGGGGATTTGATCATCCATGTAAACGTTGATGGCAAAGGAAAGGGTGCGTGAAACCAGATCGGCCGTTTTCGGAAGATCCTCCCGTTTATATCGGCACCTGGGGTCACCCTGTTCATTCCTGAAAGGGTGGCCGGTCCTTGTCAAGCTTTTTCCCTCCAGCAGGTGCTCCCACTGCTCGTAATAGTGCCAGGTGTTCTCATACCAGGATATGGCCCCGGCCCCTTGCTCCGTCAAAGCCTTATTGAAGGCGGCGGCTTTGTCCCTGGTTGGAAGAAGGAAGGTCAGGAACGTAGCCGTGTCTCCTTCGGGATCTGGAAGGTCTCTGAAGGCCACCTGATCGATGCGGGCGAGGGCTTCCCGGATTCTGGCTTTGTTTTCCCGCTGTCTCGGCAGGATGACCGTGTCCAATTTCCTCAACTGTGCGAGCCCCAGAGCTCCTTGAAGTTCCATCATGCGGTAATTGACGCCGAGAAACCTTCTCTTCTCCAGTCCCCGTGGTACCGCTGGGTTGTGATCGTGGCCGTGATCGTGGTACTCGGAAGCGTTCCTGTACAGCGCTTCATCGTCGGTGATCACCATGCCTCCTTCGCCGGTCGTCATGGTCTTCACGGAATCAAAAGAAAAAATTCCTATTTTGCCGAAGGCGCCGAGGGCCTTGCCGTTCCACTTGCCTCCGCAGGACTGGGCCGTATCCTCGATTACGGGAACACCGTGTTTCGTGGCCACCTCCACGATTTCTTCAATGCGGGCCATGGACCCGCACATGTGTACGGGAAGGATCGCCTTGGTGCGGGGAGTGATTCGGTTCTCCATGTCAACAGGGTCGAGACACAGGGTTTCGTCAATCTCCGCGAACACCGGTATTGCCCCTGCATCGAGAATGGTCTCCCATGTGGCGACAAAGGTGAACCCCTGAGTGATGATCTCGTCCCCAGGCGAAATTCCCAAAGCGGCAAGGGCCACCCGAAGGGCCGCTGTGCCGGATGAAACGGCGAGGGCGTGCTTTACGCCGCAATAATCGGCGAACTCCTTCTCAAAAGCCTTGACCTTGAAGACCCCCTGTCGCTGGTCATCAAACCCGTAGCGGAAAAGCACCTTTCGCGACAGAACCTCCATGACCTCTTTTTTCTCTTCTTCTCCAATCACTTCATACCCAGGCATGCATTCCTCCTCCATGAATCCGCCAAGACGGATTTCATGCAACGCCCCTTCAGGGCTATTCCTCCCAAACGCAAAAAATGTGTGAAACCCGCTGCAGTCGGATTTCAGGAAGAGACCCCCGTGGGGCCGCTTTGGGAGACAGTCGTAATTGCTGCCAAGGTTTTGCGTTTGGCGATGAAAAAGCATTATCTCAAGACATGAAAGAGTTCAAGAGATAAAAGTGCGGTGTGTCCATGTTTGGGAGGCAAGGGTCTTCCTCAGAAATCTCGCGATATTTTGACAAGTTAAAGGATTTCGCGGGTCATGAGGGGAAAGAGGTGGAGAAAGATGGCATTTTGTCGTAGTCTAGTTATAATATCCATTGTATACTGCCCATTTATTAAGGGAGGTTCGGCGATTGAGTCCTTTTTATAAAAATCTAGCC
>JAWOJI010000483.1:0-4124 GCA_046481735.1 Desulfatiglandales bacterium
CACGTCCACCAATTGGACATCCCCTCCATCCGCCTGCAAAGAGGGCCGCACCTTGTTTAAAGCCTGTTGAACTTTTTCTTTCAACATATTGAACTCCTTTTCTTTTAAAGTTTCCTGCATCGAGGGCAGGTGTTTTGACACCAACTTCATACTCCGACTTCATAACACAAAGATCGAGGGGTGTGCAAGCCCCTGATCACCATCAAGGCATCATCTGCTGCGTTACCCTCATCCCTCGTCACTGCGGCGTACCAGCCTGTACGCCTCATTCCTCGGGATATCGGAAGCCTTGCATCTGATGCCTTCCTGGTGATCAGGAATCCTATCCAAACGTTTGATTCAATTCGGTGAAACCGAATTAGACGGTGGATTTAGGTCTCCGACCTGCGGTTGACTTCCTTTCTCGCTGTTGATACTTAAAATAGGGTGAACACGGAGGAGGGAAAGTCATGAATCAAGGGGCTCCGATCGAGTGCAGGATACTCGAAAAAGTCAAAGAAAGGGACAAGATCGGCGTCTGGGGTTTCGGCAACGTTTCCAGGGATGTGGTCCTGACGCTCGTCGAACACGGTCTCGGAAAAGAAATCGTTCTCTACGGGAGGCCCCAGGAAAAGTATCCCAACCGAGCCGGGGCCTGGATCGAAGACCTGAAAGCCAATACGATTCGCAGGCCCCGTATATACGGGACAAATCAGACCGATGACATGGCCGGTCTTGATGTCCTCTTCATCGGTGTCGGCGTGCCGCGCAAAGAAGGGCAGAGCCGCCGCGACCTCCTTGCCGTCAACACGAAAGTGATCGCTGAAACCTCCCTGGAAATTAGAAGGCTTTACCTTGGTTGCGGCGCAAGGGATTTGCCGATCCTGGTTTACATGGGCAACCCGGTAACAGCCATGACCTGGGTGGGATACAAGGCCTCGGGGTTTCCAAAACAAAACGTCATGGGCCAGGCAGGAAACCTGGATGCCAGGAGAATCTGCCATGCCGTCTCCAAGGTGTTGGGCCTTTCCGGCAATGACATGAGGGGGATCGTGTTCGGAGAACACGGGGATTCCATGGTGGCGACCAGCCGCTTTTTCTCCGTGGGAGGCGTTCCCCTCGATGATATCGTTCATGCCCAGGGAATAGACCCCTCTCTTGTGAAGGCAGCCATGGAGGATGCGAAGAAAGGAGGAACCCACTTTGTGGGGGAAACCGGTCAGAGCGCTTCTGCAGGCCCGGCCAGGGCAGCTTGCGAGATGATGCGATGCATGATCACCGGGGAGACCGAGATTCAACCGGTCATCGCGATCCTCGAAAAGGAGTACGCCCTTATCAACAAAGAGGACGGACTGGATTCCATGGGTTTCGGGGTGCCGGCCAAGATCGGCCCCCAAGGCTTGGAGAAGATCTATGAACTGCCGGTAGAGGATATCCGTACCGATCTCGAGCGATCCGCGACCATTATCAAGGAAGACATCAAAGGCGCCGCCCAAATCCTCAAGGAAAGGTTCAGTATTCAGTAGCCTTACTCTTTCAGCCTCACCAGCACTTTGAGGTCTTCAAGGTCCTTTGGTCTGCCGGCAGCTTTTTTCATCGTAATAAGGTCTTCCAGGCAAGCATAGTAGACTTTTTGGTTTTTGTAAGAGCCCATCACCCGGTTTGCCCAAACCTGCTCAAAGGTTATACCGGTCACAAAAGGATGGATGTCGGTTTCTACAAGGTACTGACGGATCAGGACTTTCTTCTTCAGCAGGTCTTCCTCGGTCAAATCTTCCACGTCATATCCGAAAGACCTTAAGGCGGCCAAAACGCGATGTACGTTTTCAGGCGTCGGGCGTACGAAAAGATCAATGTCGAGTGTTGCACGAGCATAGCCGTGAATGGGAAACGCGGTGGCCCCGATGACTACAAAGTCGACCTTATGGTCGCTTAACGATTTCAAAAGGCTTTCGGTATCCAAGCTCCACCATTTGCTTAAGCATCTCTTGCGACTTTTCTATCATCATGTCCAAACGCTCTTCAAAGGTCAGAGAACGCTGGTATTCCAGTTCAAATTCCAGCTCTTTGCTCTCCTCATGTTCTGATAATGCGAGAATGGATTGCTTCTTTTTCATAACGGGAATCCTACACGAACTGGATGGGCGAAACAAGATTTCTTGGTTCTAGTTTTTCTTTGGAACCATATGGGTCACGCTTCCCAGGAAAATTTCCGCCACATCTCCCACGGTCTCGGAAAGGGTCGGATGGGGGTGGATGATCAGTCCTACGTCCGCTGCCAGGGCGCCCATCTCCACAGCCAAAACCCCTTCCGAAATGAGTCCTTCCGCATGACGCCCCGCAATGCCGAACCCGAGGATGCGTTCGGTCTCAGGGTCCACGAGCATCTTGGTGACCCCTTCTGAAGCGCCCATGGTCGTTGCCCGGCTTGAATACTTCCATGGATAGCGCTCCACCCTCACCGGCTGCTTCCGCTTTTGAGCTTCCTCCTCTGTCAGCCCGCACCAGGCGATCTGGGGATCCGTGTACACGACCGCGGGAATAGCCTGCGCGTCAAAGGCTGAAGGCTCACCGGCAAGGACTTCCGCTGCAATCTTCCCTTCCCGGAAAGCTTTGTGAGCCAGTTGCAGGCCCCCCGCCACATCACCAACGGCAAGGATTTTTTCATCCGGAGTTCTCTGCTGCTCATCCACGACCACATAACCCCGGTCATTCAGCTTCACCTTCGTCCGCTCCAAGCCGATCCCTTCCGTGCTGGGCCGCCGGCCAACAGCCACCAGCACCCGGCCGAAGGATTGCTCCGGTTTATCCACCTCTCCCTCCAGCACGACATTGACCCTGTCCGTTGATTCCTTCATGGACTTGACTTGCGTGTTGAAGTGAACGGCGGCGAAGGTGTTTTCAAGGCGTTTCATCAGGGGGGCGACAAGATCGGGATCCGCACCTCGCAGCAATCGATCGCTGCGGACCGCAAGAGAGACGCGGCTCCCCAGGGAGGCGTATACCATTCCCATTTCCAGGGCAATGTACCCTCCCCCAATGATGAGGAGAGACTCGGGGATTTCGGTTAACTCCAGGGCGCCCGCCGAATCCATGATGCGGCTCCCCTCTTCAAAACGAGAACCCGGGAAGGGGGTCGGAGAGGACCCGGTTGCAAGGATGGCATGACGAAACTTGATGTGGCTCACCTCGGAATCGTGTAGGCGGGCCGTGTCCGAGGTTTCGAACTCCGCCCTCCCCCGGATCAACTCCACCCCCCGTTTCTTGCTCAGCGTAACCAGGCCGTCGGCATGCTTGTTGATCACCTCCTCTTTCCAGGAACGAATTTTCTCCACCTCTATTCGGGGGTCCCCGAACGAGATCCCCATCCTTTCCGAGCGCCGGGCATCGTGCACGAGCTCTGCCAGGGAGAGCAAGGTCTTGGATGGGATGCAGCCGCGGAACAGGCACTCCCCTCCAGGCTTGGGCGCCACATCCACCATGATAACTTCCAGGCCGAGGTCTGCGGCGCGGAAAGCCGCGGCATAGCCGCCCGGCCCGCTCCCAATAACCAAAAGCTGCGTTTCCTGAGTGAATTCTCCCATAACCATGGCCAACGACCCCCTACGTCATCATCATGAACAGCTCTTCCGGATCCTCCAGGGCTTCCACAATCATCCTCAGAAAGGGGACGGCATCCGCGCCGTCCAGCACCCGGTGGTCGATGCAGAGCACCAGGGGCATCATGAGCCTGGTTTCGATCCTGTAACCCTGCTCCTCGTTTCCGCTGACCGCCGGCTTCATGGTGGCAGCTCCCATACCCAGGATAGCCACCTCAGGATAATTAATAATCGGCACGAACTGGCCTCCGCCAGCAGGGCCCACGTTCGTGATCGTGAAAGTCCCCCCTTGCAGTTCCTCCAGGCTCACTTTCCTCTGCCTTGTTCTCTCGGCCAGTTCCTTCAGTTCGGTGCTCAGATCGATAATGCTCTTCCGGTCCACATCCCTGATCACGGGTACAATGAGGCCGTCTCCGGTCGCCACGGCGACCCCCACATGATAGTAATGCTTTTCGATGATCTCACCGGAGTGCATATCCAGGCTCGAGTTGAATCGGGGAAAGGCCTTGAGCGCAGCGGCCGCCGCTTTCAAGGCGAATACCGTAT
>JAWOJI010000487.1:0-3720 GCA_046481735.1 Desulfatiglandales bacterium
GCCTTGGGCCCTTGCGGGGGGCGGAAAACAACTGGACGGGCGGATATCCGCCCGTTTTTTTTACATAAAAAAAACGGGAGCCGAAGCTCCCGTTTGAGAAACAAGACTCGAATGCGGTTTAGACGCAGCCGGTGGGCTTGGGCAAACCAGCCATCTTGCAGGCGCCCTTGCCCGGTCCCGATGGAAACAGCTCGTAGATATATTTCAGCTTGAAACCGGTGACTTTGGAAAGAATTCTCACCATGGGAGCGATGCCGTTCTTCTTGTAGTAATCCTGAAGCACATTGACGACCTTCCAGTGCTCGTCCGTCATCTCTTCGATGCCCTCGGTCTGTTTCACATGCTGCACCCACGACTCGTTCCAATTGTTGAAATCATCGATGAAGCCGTCTTCATCCACGTTAAAGGTTTTTCCTTCAAACTCTACTGTTGGCATAGATTCCACCCTCCTTTTATTAGTAATCGTGACAGGTTAACCATTTAATTCACAGGGATTTTTTTGTATAGCCCAAATTTCCGGCCCTGTCAATCCTTCTTTTTCATGTCTTTTGAGATTTTGTTGTTCTTGAACAAAGCAGCCTGCGTGAAAAGGGTTCGAGCCCACAGAGGGTTTCCTCCGGCATGGACATGGGTGTACAAGCCCAGGAGGTTTTTTCGGCAAAGCCCGTCTCTTTCGCCGTCGAGCCCCGAGCCCCGCAAAACCTTGAACACGGCCTTCTGTTTTTCCGAATCTTCCAACACCGCTTTGGAATAATGAAACTCGTGGCCTTTGAGGGTCTCGCCCACTTCGAAATAAGGGTTTTCCCGGAGTGTTTCAAGGACCGTATAGCCATGACCCTGCGGCCTTTTCTCCAACACGAAAGTGACGGGCAGGGCGCCCACCATGGGAAAATGATTTCCGTCCACGATCAGGGCGTTGCCGAGATACATCAATCCGCCGCACTCGGCATAAACAGGAAGCCCTGCTTCAATCCGCTGCTTCAGGGCCTGCTTGAAGCTCTTGTTGTCTGCCAGGCGCCGGGCCTGGATCTCGGGAAACCCGCCTCCGATGTAGATCCCGTCGAGGTCCGGGATTTCCCGGTCCCTGATGGAATCAATCTCGATCAACGAGGCTCCCAGGTGGTTGAGCTGTTCCAGGTTTTCGGGATAATAGAACCAGAAAGAACGGTCCCGAATGACCCCGATCCGAGGGGACAAAGGCGCCTGAGCCAAAGTCTCTTGTGTTTGCCCGAGTCGGACAGAGACCCCCCCCAGCGGGTTTGCATCCCGGGCCAGTTCCAAGAGGGTGTCCTGGTCCAGATATTTTTCCACCACCGTCGTGGCCCAGTCAACGGCTTTTGCCGCGAATTGCCTTTCCTGTTGGGGGATGAGTCCCATGTGCCTTTCAGGGAAAACGTCTCCCTTGAGCTTCGGAACGGCGCCGACCACCGGGATGCCGCAGTATTGCTCGACGCAAGCTCTCACAAGGGATTCCTGGCGTCCGCCCGCGACCCTGTTCAGGATGATCCCTGCGATTTTCAGGTCGGGGTCAAATTGCCTGCACCCCAGGATAAGCGCCGCCACCGTGCGGGTCACCATCGTCACGTCCACAATGATGACCACCGGGCTCTCCAGCATCCTGGCCAGTTCCGCCGTGCTGCAGCAACCCTCCAGGTCCAGGCCGTCAAAAAGCCCGCGGTTCCCCTCGATCAGGGAAATGTCGGCATCCGCCGAATGAACCAGGAAGGACTCCATGATTTGCTCCCCGGTCATGAGAAAAGGGTCCAGATTGTAACAGGTCCTGCGGGGGGCGAAGGACAGCCATCCGGAGTCGATGAAATCCGGCCCTTTTTTGAAAGGCGCCACGGTGAGCCCTTTTCTGAGCCAGGAGGCGGCCAGGCCGATGGAAAGTATCGTTTTGCCTGAGCCTCCTTTCAGGGCGGCCAGGGAGATGCGGGGTCGGTCATTGAGCATATGATTTGCGCTATAAATCCCTGCACAGGGATTGTCAATAAAATCATCGGATCGGGATAGGGGCAAAAGGCGCCTCGGAGGGGGATGCGTCATCGCATGTTTTCAACCGTTTTTTTATTGACAAGGAGGAAACATTATTACTATAAGCACTTGTCTATTCATACATAGGGCACAGAAAGAGATTTCTGCCGACGCTTCCGCAGAATTCCATCACTGCTTTACTTTGGCCGTCAGCTCATGTAATTCCCATATCCTTATTTGGGATTTTCCGGGATCTCTCGATGGAAGGGCCCAGCATTTTGAAAATTGTTTGAATCATGCTCGGGCAAAAATTCGTCTCTATTCGGCGAAAAGCCGTGAGTTTTGAGCATGAGAAAGCGAAAGTTCTTGGGAGGAGGTGAAGAAAGGGAGGATAGATGTTTTTGATGTTGCTCCTTTTTTTGTGCGGATCAACCCTTTTTAATTTCTAAGAGGAGGCTTGGATAATGTTTCAATCAAAACGAGATGAAAAACCGATCCAGTATGCAGAGACCAGGATTTACTCCGACGCGGAGCTGCATAACTACACCGAGGAAGAGCTGAAGAAATTCAAGACCAAGCACGAGACTCCCATGTGCGATGATCTGGAAAAAGGTCCGTGGCCGAGCTTTGTGGCGGACGCCAAGAGGGCGGCTCTGCACCGGAAAAAACTGGGCCAGGACAAGCTCATGATCGGCCAGGACGTGGTGGACGATCTCCTCGGCCAGTTGGAGCTTTCCTTTGAAAACGGTGAAACCCACTGGAAACACGGCGGCATCGTGGGCGTTTTCGGGTACGGCGGCGGCGTGATCGGGAGATACTCCGACCAGCAGGAGCGTTTTCCATCGATCGCCCACTTTCACACCATGCGTGTGAACCAGCCTGCCAGCAAGTTTTACCGATCAGACTACCTGAAGACCCTCTGCGACCTCTGGGAGTACCGGGGAAGCGGCATGATGAACCTCCACGGTTCCACAGGGGACATCATTTTCCTCGGCACCACCACCGAGCAACTGGAGCCCATCTTTTTCGAATTGGGCCACGTGGTCGAGCAGGACCTCGGCGGGTCCGGTTCCAACCTGCGAACCCCTTCCTGCTGCATCGGAAAGGCCCGCTGCGAATGGGCCTGCTACGATACCCAGGAAATGTGTTATGAAATGACCACCCACTACCAGGACGAGCTGCACCGCCCGGCTTTTCCCTATAAATTCAAGTTTAAATTCGACGGCTGCCCCAACTGTTGTGTGGCCTCCATCGCCCGGGCCGACATGTCCTTCATCGGGACGTGGAGAGATGAGATCCGAGTCGATCAAAAAGCGGTCCAGGCCTACATTGGAGGCGAAATCAAACCCAACGGCGGCGCCCACGCGGGGAGAGACTGGGGTAAGTTTGATATTCAGAAAGAAGTGATCGATCTGTGTCCGACCCGGTGCATGTGGATGGAAGGGGACAAACTCATGATCGACAACGCGGAATGCACCCGCTGCATGCACTGTATCAATGTCATGCCTCAAGCGTTGTGGCCCGGAAAGGATACGGGTGTCTCCATCCTTTTGGGCGCCAAGGCCCCGATTCTCGAAGGTGCGCAAATGGGCCTTTTGACCATTCCGTTCATCAAAGCGGAACCTCCCTATGACAACATCAAGGAAAAGGTTATCGAACCGGTTTGGGAGTGGTGGATGGAAGAAGGCAAGAACAGGGAGCGCTTGGGTGAATTGATCCAGCGTCAGGGCATCAAGAGGCTGATAG
>JAWOJI010000509.1:0-2925 GCA_046481735.1 Desulfatiglandales bacterium
CAAAGGTTGGCCGAATTGGAATGGATTCTCGGTCAGGAAATACCCTGCGAAATCCACGGGGCCGTATTGCCTGGAAAAGGCACCGGACCACGACATTAGAAGCGCGGAAAAAGATCCTTTATCCTGAAAACTACACGATTATTCTCGGGACAATACATGATACACCTTATTGCAATTACTACCAAAATGCTCAAGGTATACGCGAAGCGGCATCTGTTTTTAATCTGAACCATTGTCATAACAGGAAGCAATCAGAAAGAACGACATGGACCGGAAGCCGCTCCCCATTCTGCAGGAGTCTCCGATAGCGCGTGACTTCTTGATTGAATCCCTGGCTGAGCGCCGGGTTATCATTGTCCTCATGTAAGGAGCCCCCAATGAAAAAACACAATATCTGGATGATCATTGGATGCGCTTTGCCCCTATTGCTCATCTTCTTTCTTGCGCTTTTCGGCGCCGGCAGAGGAAACCTACTATTCGTTTTCCTGATTCTATGTTTCGGAATGCACCTGTTGATGATGACCGGCCATAAGAGAAACGGCGGCGATGAGTCGCATAAGAAAGGAGGCCCTCATGGAAGCCATTAGCATCAAACGGCTGGGGATGGCATGCGGATTCACATCGGCCCTCCTTTACGTTGGGTGCGTCCTCGTGATGTGGACAGTGGGAAGAGAAGGGAGCATCCTTTTTTTCAACAGCCTGATGCACGGTATTGACATTACGACCATCATCAGGACAGACATGCCGTGGTGGGAGATGGTCATGGGGCTGGTGCAGATGTTCATCATCGGGTGGCTGAGCGGAGCAACAATAGCCTGTACCTATAACTTCGGATTCGGTAATGGCAAGGGAAATGGAAAATGAGGGGACGCAATGAGTACAGCAGCGCACCATGACAGCGGGCGACTCGGCGGTAACTGTAACCTTTAAGCATACGAGGTTCAGGAGGAACGATGTCGAAAGGCACATGGCTCAGAGTGGGGCTGATAGGGGGGCTCCTGGTTGCGATCTCTTTGCTCCACTATCTGACCGCTTCCTACATGATCGAGCACCACGCAGTGCACCGGAGGCTCTATTACCTGCCCCTTGTTCTCGGCGCCTTCTGGTACGGCATCAAGGGGGCCGTGGCCGTATCGGTCAGCGCCATCGCACTTTACCTTCCCTTCACCCTTTTCCATTGGCAGGGTTCCTGGCACGATTTTGACACCATTCTGGAGGGCGGCCTTTATGTGTTCATCGCTCTGACCCTCGGATTCCTGGCTGAAAGGCAGCAAAGGGAACATGCGGCGAAAATCGAAACTGAGAGATTTGCCGCCATAGGAAGAGCGGTATCTGAAATCGCCCATGACATGAAGTCTCCTCTGATGGCCATCGGCGGCTTCGTGAGCCAGGTGTCCAGGAAGCTGTCCGGTGATGAAGCCAGCCTTAACAAACTGCAGGTGGTAATTCGGGAGACAGCCAGGCTGGAGGGAATGGTTAAAGAAATGCTCGACTTCGGCAGACCCTTCGAACTCGTGCCTTCCCAGGGGAGCTTGAATGACCTGGTTGAAGAAACTGTGGAAGTCTCAAAGCCTATTGCCGGTAAAGCCGGAGTGGAATTGAGAGCAGAGGTGGACAGGTCGATGCCCTCCCTAGAGCTGGATGCGACAAGGCTCAGACAGGTCCTCATGAACCTGATCACCAACGCGATACAGTCCTCTTCGTCAGGAGAAGAAATCCTGGTGAGAACGCGCCGCTCAAAACTAGAGGAAATTGTGGAAATTACAGACTGTGGGTGCGGCATCCCCGAAGGGGAGCGGGAGAAAATATTTCAACCTTTTTTTTCAACAAAAAAGGAAGGCACCGGGCTTGGCCTTGCAACCGCCAAAAAGATTGTAGAAGCCCATGGGGGAAGAATCACCTTTCATCCCAATAAAGATAAAGGAACGACCTTTGTAGTAGCCTTGCCGACTCGGCGGCCTGAAAGGAGGCTTTAAGTGGTTTTGAAAAAAATAACCGCCATTGTTCGCACCAAGATCCTGGAAACCTTGGAGCGCCGCCTCCAGAACATCGGAGTGACGGGTATTACGGTCACCCGGTGCGGAGGGTATGGCAAGTATGAAAGCCTTGTCAAATTTACCTGGTCATGGCCTCGCGCTCGAATAGAGATCTATTGCGATTCGAGCAAAACCGAAATCATCGCCGAGACCATCATGGAAGCAGCGCACACAGGCACAATGGGAGACGGTATCATTGCCATCGAACCGGTGGATGCTCTCTACCGGATCCGAACAAAAGCGGAAGCGCTTGAAAGTGAAATCTAAACCTGCGCGTTCCGGTGAAAAAGGAGTGGAATATGAGGAAAACGCCCAAAACAAGCTGGATGAGAACCGAATGGCTCGGTTTCCTCCTGCTATTGCTTTTCTACGTGTCTCAAGGGAGCGGGGATTCCCATGCCGCCTCTCCAACCGAAGCCGGTAGGACCGGACAAGGCCGTCCGGCAGAACACGAGCAAAAGACGGATATGCCTGCAGAGGAAGCCAAGAAGGAGAGAAAAATCCTTTACTGGCGAGCCCCCATGGACCCGATGGAGATCTATGACGAGCCCGGCAAGAGCAGGATGGGGATGGATCTGGTACCTGTTTACGAAGACGAGGTTTCAGATGGGGCGGAGGTTAGAATCGATCCCGTGATCCAGCAGAACATGGGGGTTCGGGCTGCGCGTGTTGAGAAAGGCCCCCTCCACCACACTATCAGAACCTACGGACATGTGACGCACGACGAGACGCGCACCGTGGACATAAGCCCCAAGTTCAGCGGGTGGATCGAAGATCTTTACGTGGATTTCACAGGACGGGCTGTGAAAAGGGGAGAACCTTTGTTCAGCATCTATTCGCCCCAATTGGTCACTGCTCAGGGTGAATATCTGGAAGCCTATCGCAGGGC
>JAWOJI010000108.1:0-2645 GCA_046481735.1 Desulfatiglandales bacterium
GGAAGGCCGTCCTGATCGTAGCGGCATGCCTTCCATGCGCCTTTGCCATGGCGTCAATGTCCGCCTTGACTTCATCCACACTGCGCCGCGAGAACTTGACGCCCTTATAGGCGGGACAGAAAACACACTGGTTCCAGGGGCAGTTCCTGGTAACCCTGACAAGGAGGCTGTGGGCCTCGCTCGGCGGCCTGATTACACCCTGCTCAACCATCAAATCATCTCCATTCTCATAATCTACACACAACGGAACTGACCTACCATCAAAATAGATTTGATCTCCCTGAAATTCTGCCTGCATATTGTCCTATCACCTTCTTCTTGACAAGAGCCCCTCATCCAATTAAGTAATTCCTTAATTAATATTTCGGTGCATATGAGACCATTCATCACAGTCTTGAAAGCTCTGTCCGACGAGACTCGTTTCAGGCTTCTAGACCTGCTTCTCTCCAGCAATCTATGCGGAAGAGCGCTGGCTCGGCAGCTTGGCGTCTCCGGAGCAGCCGTATCCCAGCATCTCAAGGTCCTCCGGGAAGCGGGGCTTGTGGAAGGGGAAAAGCGCGGGTACTGGATGCACTATTCAGTCCAACGTGACGTGCTGAAGCAGGTCACCCATGAACTCGATCGCCTGTCACGCCGATCCGCTGTTCCGACCGAACGGTGCTTCCCTATGCACGCCGCGACAAAAGGCTATAAGGGAAAGGAGGTGAAAGCCATGTGTCAATGCTGCTGTGAGCGCCCTGAAAAACTCAAGGGCAAACCCGAGGCTTGCAGTCCTGAGCAAATCAGGGACTGCCACGGGGATGTGAAGAACCACCCCTGCACCACACAGATAAAGGAAGAAAAGTGAACAACATGATTGCCATCGCCGCAGAGGGATTGGCCAAGGGGTTCGGCGAGGTCCGGGCGGTTTCGGATGTGAGCTTCGAGGTGGGGGAGGGCCAGATCTTCGGGTTTCTAGGCCCCAACGGGGCAGGCAAAACCACCACCATCAACATGCTAACCGGCCTGGCAAGGCCGGACGCAGGCACGATCCGAATCGCAGGCATCGAGTGCACGGGCAAACCAAAGGCCGCACAACACCTCATCGGCATTGTGCCGGATGAAAGCAACCTCTACCCTGAACTGACGGGGTTTGAAAACCTTCGCTTTTGCGCATCCCTCTACGGCATGGCCAAAAAGGAAAGAACAAAACGCGCCCATGAGCTGCTGGAGAGGTTCGGCCTCGCCGATGCAGGGGGCCGCAAGTTCGCCGGATACTCCAAGGGCATGAAGCGCAAGCTCACCATCGCCGCCGGAATCATTCACCAGCCCCCCATCCTCTTTCTTGACGAACCGACTACGGGCATCGATGTGGCAAGCGCCCGCCAGATTCGCCAGCTCATCGCCGGATTCAATCGCTCCGGAACGACCGTGTTTCTCACCACCCACTACATCGAAGAAGCCGAACGGCTCTGCACCCGGATCGCTTTTATCGTGTCAGGAGAAGTGGTGACCACGAATACGGTGGAAAACCTTCTCCAACCGATTCAGGAAAAGCACGTGATGCACCTTGCGGTGTTGAACTCCGGACCGGCTGTGCATGAAAAACTCGCCGCAGCTTTTCCTCACCTCAAATTTCAGAGCCTTTCAACCGGACAGATTCGCATCGAGTCAAGCGAACCGGTCTCTGTCGGTCCGCTGGTACGTTTCCTGGTGGATCAGGGGATCGAGGTGATGGAAGCCCGCAGGATGCGCCCTTCCCTCGAAGATGTCTTCGTCCGGATCACGGGCATCGAGGCAGGGCTCATGAAGAAGGAAAAGGAAAAGGGAGGGGGCGGATCATGAAGAACTGGATTGCTTTCTGGAACATCCTGCTCAAGGACATGCGGGCCTATTACCTCAAACCGCCCAATATCAGTTGGGGACTCATTTTCCCTTTTGCGTGGACAGGCATGTTTTTCATCAAATCCGGCAGCGGCTTTGACAGTGTTCGTGGGCTTCTCCCCGGCGTGATCGCCATGTCCATTCTCTTCGGTGCCACCTCGCTGCTGGCCGTGACGGTTACCTTTGAGAAGAAGGGGCGATCCTTTGACCGCCTTCTTTTGGCGCCGATCCCCCTGGAACTCCTAATGCTGGCCAAGACGGCAGGGGCCATTCTTTTCGGCACGGTCAATGCATTCGTCCCCATCATCCTGGCGGCCTTTTTGACCGACCTTTCCCAGGCCGCATGGAGTGCTGCGGTGCCGGCCATTTTCCTTGTCTCAGTCTCCTCCACGTTCCTGGGCCTTTTCATTGCAGTCTCGGTAAGCGAGGTTTTCGAGGCCCAAACCTTTTCCAACTTCTTCCGCTTCCCCATGATCTTTCTCTGCGGCCTCTTTTTCCCCATTGAACGCCTGCCGCTCGTGATCAAGCCCCTTTCCTATATCCTTCCCCTCACCTACGGCGCCGACATTCTCCACGGCGCCTTCAGCGGCAAGAATGCCATGTCATTTGCCCTCGATTTTGTTCTCCTCGGGGCCTTCTGCATCTTCCTTTTTGCCTGGAGCCTCCGCAACATCAAACGCAGGTGGATTCTCTAATTGTCATGTGAGCCTTTGGCCCTAGAGGACTTGACGATCGGATGGGGAACGGCTATGAAGGTTGTCAGTCAAGGTTGAAAAGGAGAA
>JAWOJI010000110.1:0-15831 GCA_046481735.1 Desulfatiglandales bacterium
CGGAATTCAACCAGGGAACCTTTACTTTTTCGAGGCCCGGATCGTCGGTCCCGAGGGCGGGCAGGGGCCCCCCTCGAACAGGGTCCGGGTGGAAGTGCCCTGACTGGAAAACAAGAAGAAGACAGAAGTCAGGATACAGAAGACAGCCTAGCCGCCGGCCGCTGAGGTGACCGGCTTGATCGAACAAGAAACTTCCCCTTGAGTTATCGAGAGCGGCGCCCATGCATCATTTCGCTTATCAGGAAAACAAGCTTCACTGCGAGGCTGTGCCCGTCACAAAGATTGCAGAGGATCTGGGCACGCCTTTTTATCTATACTCCCATGCCACGCTGTTGCAACACTTCAGGGCCTTTGACGGCGCTTTCAGCGACCTGCCGCACCTGACCTGTTTTGCCGTGAAGTCCAACTCCAGCTTGGCTGTTTTGAGACTCTTCGCTCTGGAGGGAGGAGGGGCGGACATTGTGTCCGGTGGTGAACTTTACCGAGCCTTGAAGGCCGGCATGAATCCGAAAAAAATTGTTTACTCAGGCGTTGGGAAGACCCCTGAGGAAATGGATTATGCCCTCCGTTCGGGAATTCTTATCTTCAATGTGGAGTCGCCCCAGGAAATCACCCTTCTCAACGAGGTTGCGGCAAGAACGGGAAAGATGGCATCCATTGCCATCCGGGTGAACCCGGACGTGGATCCCGAAACCCACCCCTACATATCCACCGGGCTGAAGGAGAACAAGTTCGGGATCGAGATAAGAAGCGCCCTCGAGAATTACACCCTCGCCGCAGGCCTCAGCCATTTGCGTGTAGCAGGGGTATCATGCCATATCGGATCCCAACTCACCCGGGTCAGTCCTTTTGTGGACGCCCTCCGGAAGCTGAAGGGGTTCATCGGAACCCTCAGGGAGGAAGGCATCGCTGTCGAGTACCTGGATCTTGGAGGAGGCCTGGGAATAACCTACGACAAAGAAATGCCTCCACATCCCCGGGAGTATGCAGCGGCCCTGAAAAAAGAGCTGGATATGAAGGGACTGACCGTGGTATTGGAACCGGGCAGGGTGATCACCGGAAATGCAGGAATCCTCGTAACCAAAGTGCTCTACGTCAAACGCGGTCCTGAAAAGAATTTCATCATCATCGACGCAGCCATGAATGACCTGATCAGGCCGAGTTTATACGGTTCGTTTCACGCCATCCAACCGGTTCGTCGCACGAAGGGGGACTCAATCAAGGCGGATGTGGTGGGTCCCATCTGTGAGTCCACCGATTTTCTGGCCAAGGACCGGACCATGGTTTCCTTTGAGCCCGGAGATCTCATGGCGGTTATGAGCACAGGCGCCTATGGATTCTCCATGGCATCCAACTACAACTCTCGCCCCAGGGTCCCGGAAGTGATGGGAAAAGGCAACAGATACTTTGTCATCAGACCCAGGGAAACCTACGAAGATCTTGTGAGGGGCGAGTCGATCCCGGACTTTATGAAATAGGACACGGGGGAAGAACACTAAGCAGTAGGAATTAAGCAGTAAGCAGCAAGTGCCGGTGGAGAGTGATCGGTAATCAATAGCCAGAGCCCCTGTGAAATCTGCGCCGGCAGATTTCAGGAAGGGGCGTTGTATGAAATCTGCGCCGGCAGATTTCATGAAAGGAGGCTCTTATGTTTCAGGGATCCATCGTGGCCATCGTCACCCCTTTTAAAAACGGGCGGGTGGACGAAGAGACCTACCGCAAGCTGATCGAATTTCAGATCAAGAACGGCACCAGTGCCATTGTCCCCTGCGGAACTACCGGGGAATCGGCAACCTTGAGCTTCGAGGAGCACCACCGGGTGATTCAAATCACGGTGGAGGCTGTTCGGAGGCGGGTTCCCGTCATCGCAGGAACGGGAGGCAACAGCACTTCCGAGGCCATCGAACTCACTGCCCACGCCAAGAAGGTCGGTGCAGATGCAACCCTGCAGGTAGCTCCCTATTATAACAAGCCTACTCAGGAGGGGCTCTACCAGCACTTCAAAGCCATAGCCAAGGCGGTTCCCCTGCCCCAAGTCCTCTACAACATCCCGGGGAGAACCGGAGTCAATATGCTCCCCGCCACGGTGGCGAGGCTCGCCGAACTTCGCGAGGTGGTGGCCATCAAGGAGGCTTCCGCGGATTTGGGGCAAATGGCCGAAGTGGTCCGTCTGGCCGGCCGCAAAATTACGCTTCTCTCGGGAGACGACAACCTCACGTTGCCGGTGCTGGCGCTTGGCGGGAAGGGCGTGGTCTCGGTGGTTGCAAACATCGTCCCAAAAGATTCGGCAAAGATCGTGGCTGCTTGGAACGACGGCAAAATCGAGCTGGCCAGAAAGCTTTTCTACAAACTTCTGCCCCTGTGTCAGGCCATGTTCTATGAAACCAATCCCATCCCGGTGAAAACGGCGCTCAGCCTGATGGGCAGAATCGATGGGGAAATGCGGCTTCCCCTGTGGCCCATGGCACAGGCAAACCTGGAGAAGCTGAAAGCAGCCCTGAATGCCTATGGACTGACCAGGTGAGGGATCATGAAATGCCAAAATCCCAATGCCAAATGTCAAATGAATGCCTTATGTCCAAAACCTTAAACAACTCTCGATCTGCCGGCGTTTCACTCCTCTGAACATTGGGGTTTGGGATTTGGCATCGGGATTTTATAACAGTTTGGCTTTTTGAAATTCAAGTTTGCCGGCCCGGGCATGGGGGTCTCTCTCAAAACAGAAAACGAAGATCATGCGGGGAGACTGTGCAAACACCGGGTAGCAAAGGCGGGCGGCGAGGCTTCACAGGCACTTCGGGGATTGACCTTGCATGGCTGTTCCCCGGACAACCTCCGCCCGCCTCACCGATTGCCCAAAGCTCAGTAGAGTGGTGTGGCGCCTTCGTTGTTCAGTTTTGAGAGAGACCCCCATGCCTGATGCTCACGGGGGTTTCAAAAAGTTGTTACTCCAAAAGTTTTTTTTCCAAGGCCCTGAGGCGATTGAAGAACTCCGGCAACCTGGGGATGAGGCTGCTGGTCTTCAGCCACAACCGGTGAGGCATGGCCGGGGTGCCTGAAACCACCTGGCCCTGTGCGATGGATTTCGGCACGCCGGCCTGAGACCCGATCATGACCCCGTCGGAAATCTGAAGGTGATCTCCAACAGCCGCCTGCCCGCCGATCACCACCTGCTTGCCGACTTGGGCACTGCCCCCGACGGCGGCCTGAGCGACAATCACCGTATTCTCCCCGATCACCACATTGTGAGCGATCTGGACGAGATTATCCGTCTTGACCCCCGACCTGATCCATGTCCTGCCCAGAGCGGCCCTGTCAATGCAAGAGTTGGCCCCGATTTCCACATGGTCATCGATCTGGACGATCCCCAGTTGGGGAATCTTGATGTTGACCGATCCTTCCCGGACAAAGCCGAACCCGTCGGCTCCGATGACGGAACCCGGGTGAATCACCACGTCGCTTCCAATGACACAATCATGCATTACCGTGACGTTCGGGAAAAGGATGGTGCGATCCCCCACCTTTGCGCGGTCGCCCACAAATACCCCGGGAAACAGGGTGACTTCATCCCCTATTTGAACATGTTCCCCCACGTGTACAAAGGGGTAGATGGAAACATCCCTTCCCACCAGGGCGCTTTTTCCAATGTGGCTCTTGTCACTGATCCCGGCGTATCTCGGCACAGGGGGAGCAAACAGAGCCGCCACCCTGGCGTAGGCGAGAGAAGGATTGGAGACAATGACCTGTGGCCCCGAGAAACTCTCCAGCCGGTGAGACACCAGGAGAGCCGAGGCCTTGGTCTTTGCCGCCTGTTCCCTGAAGCGGGGGTTGGTGAAAAAGGAGATTTCTCCCTCTGAGGCCTTTTCAAGAGAATTGATGCCGGTGATCCGTGCGTCCACATCCCCGGCAACCTTCCCCGACACCCGCTCGGCGATTTGTTCCAGCGTGAATTCCAATCGGCGTTCCTCGTCCTTCAGCGGAGCTCCAGCTCTGAATCGCTCATCGCCTACTGATAGGTTTTGTCGTAGGCTTCAACCACGCGGTCCGTGATATCAATCGACTTGCTGTAGTAGACGAGGCCCATGGTTCTTCTCTCCAAAATCAGGGTGTAGCCTTCTTTCTCGGCAATCTTCTCCACCACTTTTTCGAGTTCTTCCATGATCTTCCTGATGGCCTCCATTTCCGAGTCCTTCATCTCCTGGGTGAACTCATCATGGAGGTACTTGTAGTAGCGACGTTTCTTTTCCAGTTCCCTTTTCTTGTCTTCCTGTGCGTCCAGGCTGAGCATCATGCTCTGTTTCTTGAAGTCTTCTTCGAGCTTTGCGAGAATGTTCCTTTCCTCATCCAGCTTCTTTTGCAGTTCCTCGAATTTGCTTTTCATGGCCGCGCCGGTTTTTTGAAAGACCTTGGAAGTCTGCTGGAACCTGTCGAGGTTCACGACCGCGATTTTCACAGCCTGGGCGGTCGCCGGGCCCGTTTGAAAGAAGAACAGTGTGATTAAAATCAAAGTCAAAAAGAAAACTCTTTTCATGTGTGCCTCCTCATTTGTGTGCAGAAATTTTTACCATTCGTTGAAGCTGTATCCAGTGAGGCTCGAGCCGCTCACGGCCTAAAAGAATCCACCGATGGAGAACTCTATATTCCCTGTGGGATCGTCCGGGCGGCGGTTTAAAACGTAGCCGTACTCAACCCGGATCGGACCCAGGGGAGAGTACCAACGCACCCCGGCGCCGGCGGACCTCGGTATATCGTTGAAGCTGAAACTGTCATCCTTCCCGAAAACATTGCCTGCATCGAAAAACACCACGCCCACCACGCCCTGGTCTTTAATGAGAGGGAAGCGGTATTCCACATTAAAGACCATCATTTTTTCGCCGCCGATGGGTTCGCCTGTTGCAGGATCCGTAAGAGTGATGTCATACCAATCATAGCCGCGGACGGTGTGGATGCCGCCGATCCGATACTTCTGATAGTCGGGGAGCTTCCCCCCGCTTCGTTGCTTCACATATCCCCACCGTCCCTGGACCATAAAGCTTGTTTCCAAAAACAACGGGAAATACCATGCCGAAGTGAACTCATAGCGATTGTAGTAGACGTCTCCTCCCAGAATGCCGCCGGCATATTCAACGGTAAACCTGTTTTCAGAGCCTTTCGAGGTGTTCCATAGCCTGTCCCTGGAATCCCGCTCCATGCCCAGGGTGAAGCTGCTCGTTACGTTGTTTCCCTCCATCTCCCTGACGGGAAAAGCCGCTGTGGGTGCGACATCCTTGATGGTTGAATCATCGTAAAGGTATCTGGCCGTTACCGCGGTGTACTCGTCGATGCCCGTTGGAATTCTGAACCGGAGAGCCCCTCCGTAGCTGTCTCTCGTGTAGTCGGTAAACTCCCTCACCCACTTGTAGAGGTCGATGCCGGCCGATATGCGGCGGTCAAAAAGCCAGGGCTCGGTGAATCGAAGATCGAACTGGGTGGTTTTGGTGCTCGCTCTCACGGCTGCGGAGAGCCTTTGACCCCGGCCGAAAAGGTTGCTCTGGGACACCTGGAGCACGCCGGTGGCGCCTTCGTACCCGCTGTATCCCGCGCCTATGCTGAAGGAACCCGTTGGTCGCTCCTTGACATTGATATCCAGGACCATCAGGTCGTCCCCGCTGCCTCTCTTGGTCTGCACTTCCAGATCCTCGAAAAAGCCGAGGCGATGAAGCCTCTCGCTGCTCTTTCTGAGCCCCAGGCCTGTGTAATATTCTCCCTCCACGACCTCGAGCTCCCTTCGGATGACCTTGTCCCGGGTAACGGAGTTCCCGTAAATATTGATACGCTCAAAGCGGACTTTCCGGCCGGGGCTGACCATGTACGTGATATCCACCTGTTGTTTGTTGTCGTCTTCGTTGATCACGGGGCCGACTTCGGCATAGGCATAGCCCTGATCGGCATAAACGCCCCGCAACGTGAGAACATCCTGCCGCACCACTTCCCTGCTGAAGTATTTCTCTTTCTTGATGGCGAGTTTCTTGAGGAGCTCGTCTTCCGGTTCGATGAGATCGCCTTGCACTGCGACCTCATTCACTGCATATTGCTCCCCTTCCACGATTTGAATCGTTATGATCAAATCCTTGTCGTCCTTGTAGGTGATTTGAGGGTCTCCCGCCCTGGCTCGAATGTAGCCGTGATTGTGGTAGAAGGCGGTAATCTTCTCCAGATCCGACTCGAGTTTCTTCTCATCCAAGCGGCCGGACTTGGTGATCCACGAGAAAATTCCTCTTTCGCTCGTTTCCATGACCTTCTTGAGGGCCCGGTCGCTGAATCTGGTGTTGCCTTCAAACTCGATTCTTCTGATGTGGGATTTCTCCCCCTCCTGGATGTCGTAGATCAAGGCGACCTCGTTGCCGGGGAGATCTTCGATCCTGTCCGTGATTTCGACGTGGTAGTAGCCTTTTTGATGGTAGAAGTCCCTGATCCGGTTGACGCTTTGCAGGACCTCGGCGGGGTTGAAGATCGAATAGAGCCTGATTCCGACTTCCTTGGTGAGATCATTGGTCTTGATCTTCTTGTTGCCTTTGAAAGTAATGCTGCCGATGGAAGGCTTTTCTTTGACGTCGAAGGTCACGATCGTTCCTTTGGGGCCGGCCTCCGTCTGGATGTCAACATCCGTAAAGTATCCCATGGCGAAAACGGCCCTGAGGTCCCTGTCGAGCTTTTCGAAATCCAGGGTTTCTCCCTTCTTGCTTTCCACAACGGCAAGAACGGCTTCGCTCTCCACGCGCCGGTTGCCCTTCACCTGCACGGAGTCGATCTGGGGGATTCCGGCAAGCTGGTTGTAAAGGCTTCTTGCGGCTCTGTCCACAGCCTCAGTCAGTCTGTCCACGTCTTCTTCAACCATGAACACCGAAAACGGGGGTTTCCCTTCCGTCGCGTCCACGGCCTTTACATCGAGGCTGATGGTCCGGCCGATCTGGGTCAGGCTGCCGACGACGAGGAAATCGACATTCAATGCTTGCCCAAGCGTCGCCGCTTCCGCGGCATCCAGGGACGGCGCGGACGAAAGAGGGTGGCTGTTGACGATGCTGGGAGGCGTCGTGGCGATCCCGAGATCCATCAGACGGGTGGTGAACATCTCCTGCAGTCCCAGTTCGAGATGCGCCAAAGATACCGGGGCGTTGATGGAAAAAGGAAGTACCGCCACCGTTGTTTGCTCTTGAGCCTGGCCCGGCCTCGGGAAGAGGAACCACACAAAGAGGATCGTCCAGAGAATCCCTCTCCAATGCCTTGGGCCGGTCTTGACCGGTCTGTCCTTAAAAGCGTAAGCGACCATCCATGATCTCCGCTTGTCTTAACATCCGCTCAGCCAATCTTTGATTGTGGGTCGCAATCACCATGGTCAGAGTCTCTTCTTTGTTCAGTTGAAGGAGGAGGTCCACGATGCCCTCCCCTGTGGCGGCATCGAGATTGCCCGTGGGTTCGTCCGCCAGCAGGAGCGCCGGTTTCATGACGAGGGCCCTGGCGATCGCGACCCGCTGTTGTTCGCCGCCGGAAAGCTCTCCGACCCGGTGGCTCAACCTTTGCCCAAGGCCGACCTTCACAAGGATCTCTTCGGCTCTTCCCATCGCCTCCCTCTTGCCCTCGCGGGCGATGAAAGCCGGGATAGCCGCGTTTTCCAGGGCATTGAATTCCGGGAGGAGATGGTGGAACTGAAAAACAAACCCGATCCGCCGGCTTCTCAGGGCGCACAGCTCTCCTTCCCCCAACTCGCGGAGGCTGCGGTTTTCAAATCGAACCACGCCTTCGGAAGGCTGTTCCAGGGTGCCCATGATGTTGAGAAGGGTTGATTTGCCGGCCCCCGAAGCCCCTAGAACGGCGAGGGTCTGGCCCTTTTCAACAATCAGGTCGATGCCCCGCAGGACGTGAATGGACAGCCCGTTGTGTTCAAAGGACTTGTGAACCTTTTCGAGCTCAAGCACCCAAAACTCCTGAAATCATTCATACCTCAAGGCTTCCACCGGGTTTACCCGGGAGGCGTGCCACGAAGGGTAAAGCGTGGCCAGGAAAGAGATCAGCACCGCGGCGACGGTCACGAAAATCACGTCGGTCATTTCCACTCGAACCGGGAGGGTGGCGATGTAGTAGATATCCGCAGGGAGCCTGATGAACTGATACCTGGCAAGGAGATGGCACAAGCCAAGGCCCGATAAAAGCCCTGCAAGGGTTCCGACCACGCCGACGAGAAGCCCCTGAAACATGAAGATGAACATGATGTTTTTTCCGGTCGCACCCATGGTGCGGAGAATGGCCACGTCCCTGGTCTTTTCCATGACGACCATCACGAGGGTGCTGATGATGTTGAGGGCGCCCACGAGCACGATCATGGTGAGGATGATGAACATGGTCAGCTTTTCTAGCTTCAGGGCCGAGACGAGGCTCCGGTTCATTTGCTGCCAGTCCTTTGTCCAGTAGGGGTAGCCCAACTTCCTGGAAACGGCTTCCCCAATGCGGTCTGCCTTGTAAATGTCGTCGACTCTCACCTCGATTCCCGTCACCCGGTCCTCCATGCCCAGAAAATCCTGGGCTTCCTTCAGCGAGACGTACACCATGGTGGCGTCGTACTCGTACATGCCCGAGTCAAAGATGGCGGTGACCTTGAAGGATCGACTGCTGGGCACCCGGCCCAGGGGGGTCAGCTTGCCGAGGGGGGAGACCACCGTCACCACGTCTCCGGGTCCGGCTCCGAGATTCTTGGAAAGCTCTCTTCCCACAATGATCGCAGGCAACCCCTCATGTTCCGCTTCGAGGGACTGGAGGGTGCCGCTCTTGATCATCTCACCGATGCGGACCACCGTCGGAGCGCTCAAAGGATCGAGACCCCGCAGGACCGCTCCGGTCACCGATCCCTCGCGGTTAATCATGACCTGGCTGTACACAAAAGGGGTTGTGGCCACAACGCCGTCAACCGTGTCCGCCCGGGCCGCGGTCTCCTCGTATTCGGCGAAGGACCCCTCGTAGTTCAGGATGATAAGGTGGGAATTGACACCCAGGATCTTGGACATCAGGTCTTCCCGGAAGCCGTTCATCACGGAGAGGACGACGATGAGGGCCATGACGCCGACCATGACGCCGACCACGGAAATCACCGTGATGATGGAAATAAAGGCCTGCTTTCGCTTGGCCTTGAGGTACCTCGTCCCCAGGAATATTTCAAACAACATTGCGGGAACGCCGAAAATGAGAGCGGCTCAACGGCTTGAAATGCGCCTCCATGGGAAGGCGCGCACAGCGTTGACCGGACAGCAAAGGTTTTTCAATCATCTCGATCTCATTTGTGGAAAAAGTATCACGTCCCTGATGGAAGGGGAGTCGGTCAGAAGCATCACCACCCTGTCAACTCCGATGCCTTCCCCTGCCGTGGGTGGAAGACCGTATTCCATGGCGGCGATGTAATCCTCGTCCATGAACTGAGCCTCATCATCTCCCGCTTCCCGCAGGGAAGCCTGGTGCATGAACCTTTCCCGCTGATCTACAGGATCATTCAATTCGTTGAAAGCATTGGCGATTTCTTTCCCGCCGATGAACAGTTCGAAGCGATCCGCCATCGTCGGGTCCTCCTCGCTTCTACGGGAAAGGGGTGAAATGTCGATAGGGTACCCGTAAACAAAAGTCGGCATAATGAGCCTGGGCTCCACCATTTGGTCAAAAATCTTGGCCAGAACTTTTCCCAGACTGTCCTGCTTTGAAAGCACGACATCGCAGGAGCGGGCAAAGGCAACAGCAGCTTCCTTGTTGCGCAAGGCTTCGTCGCTGAGTCCGGCCATCTCCTTCAAGGCTCCAAACAGCGATATCCTCTTCCAGGGTCTGGAAAAATCAATGGTCTGATTCTGATATTCAATCGTACGCTTGCCGGCAACTTCGTCCAACACCTGAAGGAACAATTCCTCGGTGAGATCCATGAGGTCTTCGTAGTTCGCGTAGGCCATGTAGAACTCCAGCATGGTGAACTCAGGATTGTGTTTGACTGAAATGCCTTCGTTTCTGAAATTGCGGTTGATCTCGAAGACCCTTTCAAGGCCCCCGATCACGAGCCTTTTCAGGTAAAGCTCAGGGGCGATTCTGAGGAAGAGGTTCATTCCCAGCGCGTTGTGGTAGGTCTTGAACGGCTTTGCGGCTGCACCGCCGGGTATGGGCTGCATCATGGGCGTTTCGACTTCCAGGAAACCCCTCTCGATGAAGAAGCCTCTCATGGATTGGATAATCCGGCTTCTCAGCACGAAAACCTCTTTGACCGAGTCGTTTACAACCAGATCCAGGTATCTTTGCCTGTAGCGGGTTTCAACATCCGTCAATCCGTGCCACTTTTCAGGAAGGGGCCTGAGAGCCTTGGAAAGAAGCCGGACGTCCTCGGCCAGGATGGAGAATTCGCCTGTCCTGGTCTTGAAAAAACTGCCCCGGATGCCGATAAAATCGCCGATGTCCATGAGCTTGAAGATCCGGAAGCTCTCTTCTCCCACCTTGTCTTTTCGGATGTAAGCCTGGATCCGTCCGCTCCTGTCTTTGATGTGGATGAATGAGGCTTTGCCGAAATCCCGGACAGCCAGAATCCTCCCTGCAAGGGAATAGCTCTGATGGTTGCGCTCGAGGGATTCGGCATCCATATTCCCGAAACGCTCCAGGGCTTCTGCTGCAGTGAGGTCGCATTTGAACCCGGTCGGGTAAAGGCCGACACCCATGGCCGTGAGGGTTTCAATCTTCTTTTTTCTTTCTTCGAGCAGGGTGCTTGCTTTTTCCATGGGCTGCGCCGGTGGCTGCTGAATAGGGTATTTTTCAATCATTTGCATAAGTTGAACATCTACATCTAAAGCAATGAATCGGCCTAGTCAAGGTAAAATATCATCCGTGGATTCGGCCACGTTTTCGTGATATAAGGAAAGAAATTGAGGAAAGGAAGAAAAGCCCTAATCTCTGGAGGAGTATGAACCGAAACCTTCCATGCGTTATTTTCCCGCACGCTTCCCTGTCCGAAGGGAACCTTAAGAGAGTGCTCTCTCTTTTCGACAGGGTGACGCTGTTTCGACCCTGGTTTTTGGAAGGGGAGGCTTTGGCCGAAAAATATCCCTCCCCCATGGTGCAGGCATTCGATCCGCCGGAGCGTTTGAAGCCCCGAGAGGAGTTCAAAAGCCTCCTTGCCGAGTACAGGCAGTGGATCCGGGTCAACAAGGGCGGAGGGTTTCCGGCCTTTCTGGCGTACGCCCAGGACAGGTCCCGGGACCCCCGGATTTACGAGATCCGGGGAATGATCCGGAACATGGGGAACCCCCTGGAACAGGATGAAAAATCAAGAATTCTCCAATGGCATCTCACCCTCCACCTGGCCGACGAGCTGGAGGGGGACCGGGAGAGCACGGAATCCCTGCTCAGGGGCGTGGAAAGGCTCGGCTCCCCTTTGCAAGGGGCGATCGAGGACGAGGACATGCCCGGCCTGCTCAGCGACGTTCCGGATATGGCAAGGGAGACGTTTTTTACCGAAGAGAGGCTGGCAACAGTGCTGGATGCATGGGTTTCCGTTCATGGAGAGCAAATCCCAGGTCGCGGGCCCCTGGTCACCGTCAACCCGCAGGTGATGCAATTCCTGAAAGACGGATGGGAGGAGTTTGTCCTTGAAGGTCGGGTAACCGGGCTTCCTGAGTTCAGCTTCCTGTCTCCCGATCTTTCACCCCTGGAAATGCCTGACCTCTTGGCGCGGAGAGAAACCGCTCTCGACGGCACGGGCCTGAGGGAGGCTGTTGCCGGCTTCTGCGATGATCCGGACAAGGGGTCGCCTCTTCTTGCGCTCCCGGCTGACGAGCCGGAGGGGACACTCGGAGGTTTGGAGTGGACCTTTGTCTATCTCCTGCCCCACGGGGAAAAGAGCCTCCCCAGGAAGTACCGGTTCATGAAGGGTCTTTCAGGAAAAATTCTCGGTCTCGTGAAGGACGCAGGGCAACATGAGCGGTGAAGGCCGGTCAAGATTGACGGCTTCGTAAAAAGTCCATCTGCGGTGTTGCGCTTCATCTTTCGTCACTGCGGCGTACCTCTATGTACGCCTCATTCCTCAAGATTCGCGCGCCTTGCATCTGGCGCTTTTTACTGTGCCGTCCTGATTGGAGACTTTTACGAAGTCATCAAGGTTGGATGAACTGGAAAAACAGGGCTGGGTCAGGCAGTTCGTGGCCTCCGAACCCCGGTTGAGCGAGGCCGTGGAACTGTACGAGGAATCAGGGTTCGAGGTGCACCTGGAGCCTTTTCCCAAGGCTCAGGGCTGCGAGGACTGCGCCGAACGCGAAAGGGAGGACCCTGCGGAATGCCGTGCCTGCTTCGAGGGATCCGAGGACCGGTACAAGATTATTTTCACACGACCTGCAACGAAAACAAGAACCGCGTCTTAGTTTCACACCTGAAAACGGCAATCTGACCTTCCGGGTTGGACCGGGAAATCCGAAATCCGAAGCACGAAATCCGAAACAAATTTCAAATGTCCGAAATCCGAATGACCGAAACGCGGGAACCACAGTTTACCCACCTGACGCATATTTCCTCTTGGAATACCGCGTTCAACTGTTCCTGATTACGGCTCCAAATATGTTTTGGCATTTTCAGTTTCTCTCATTGGTGTTTGTTTCGGATTTCGGATTTCGACATTCGAATTTTCTTCCTCCACAATACCTGAACTTGCCGGAATCGGGGATAGCATTCACACGACAAATCATTACTGCTTCTTGCTCTTCCAGTATGGGTTGACGAGGTCCTCGAAAATGGCCATGGCCGCTTCCGCCCCTTGGCCTGTGGCGGTGACGATCTGCTTGTAGCCCCCTTCGACGTCGCCTGCAACGTAGATTCCGGGGATGCTGGTTCGATGGCGCTCATCGCGCCTGATGTACCCATCCGGCGTCAACTCCACCCCGATTTTCCTTGCCAGGTCCACCGAAGGGGAATACCCCACGGCGACGAAAACACCGTCAGCCTCCATGGTTGTCGTCATCTTGGTGTTGTTGTTGTAAAGGACGACCTCCTGCACCCGGTCCTTGCCCTGGATTTCCTTTACCTCGGTGTTGAAGAGGACGGGTATGTTGTTTGCCATCATGCTTTTGGTCAGGTGCTCCTGGGCCCGCAGGGCATCCCGCCTGTGAACGAGGGTCACCTTGACGCCGATATTGTGCAGGTTGAGCGCTTCGGTGACCGCGCTGTTCCCTCCTCCCACAATGAGCACCTTCCTCCCCTTGAACAGGGGTCCGTCGCAGGTGCTGCAGTAGCTGACCCCGTGGCCCGCAAGGCGGGTTTCCCCGGGAACATCGAGATGCCTGTAAACCGCGCCGGTTGCAAGGAGCACGGCCCTGGTGAGAAAGCGCCTTCGGCTGGTTTTCACGATCATGGGTTCGCCGGGCTGGATGTCCATGACCTCCTCGCCCTGGAAGATCTTGGTGTACTCCAGGGCGTGGCTCACCATCAGGTCGACCAGGGTTTTCCCTCCCACCTGGGTGATACCCGGGTAATTCTCCACCACCGGAGTGGTCGCCACCTGGCCGCCCAGGGCGCCTTTTTCGATGATGACCGCCCGAAGCCCGCTTCTTGCGCCGTAAATGCCTGCGGTGAGGCCGGCCGGCCCTCCTCCGACGATCACCAGGTCCGCTTCGACCTCTTCCGCGTCGCTGTCCGGGATGAACAGGGTTTGCTGCTCCATTTTCTGGAGGGAGAGCATGAAGAGTTCTTCCGGCTGAGCTCCCTGGGCGATGAGAAGATCATTGGCATAGGTCTGGGGCACGCTTTGCGCCGAGTACTGGTCGGCCAGATCGGGGTTGGCCTGGATGTCGATGATTTCCAGGGAGAATTTCGCTGGGTTTTCCACGGCCGCTTTGAGGGCGTTTACGGCCTGTTGCGGGCAATAGGGGCACGAAGCGCTCACAAAGAGCTTGATCTGTCGCTCTGCGTCGATCTTCTTCAGGACCTTCAGAGATTCCTCGCTCAGCCCGCTCTTCCTGTGCCCGATCATGAGAAGGGCCTCCACAAAAGTTCGCGCCTCCTCGCCGATGGGAGCGCCGAGCCAGCGGATGCGGTAACGTTCAGGGTCCATGAGCAGGGTCGGAGAGCGATCTACGCTCCATTGACGGGCCGTCTTGTGACCCAGGTCAAACTCGCGCAGGGTGATTTTCGGCGTGACGTCCCGGACGGCACGGATCAGGAAACGGGTGGCGGAGCTGAAAAGATCGTTCTTGCCGGGTTGAGTGAAAAGCAACAGGGGTATTTCATTGGGAAGGTCTTTGAAGATAGGCTTGAGCTGGGACTCGAGCTGCTCCATGACCGCACGTTCAGAAAGGGGTTTTTCCTTTGGTTCCTCCAGAACTTCAGCTCCCCATCCATTCATGGAAAACCCTCCTGTTGGTTCGATTTCGCTTACTTAAAATAGGCAGATGCTCTCAATTTGCAAGGGAGAATGTATCAAAACCCCTTCTTCCTGATCCTGCACCCTATGCCTTTCAGGTTGGGGGTGCCGAAGGCCTTTCCCAGCTTGTCGGTGGATGTGAGCATGTTGAAGTTGGATTTTTCCCAGTCGAACAGGCGCTCGATGCCCGCCTCGGGAAACCACCAGCCGTAAGCGCTGAGCACGACGCCGGGGTGCATCCGGTCCGTCAAATGGGCAATCTGGGTGATTGCGCCGTACCGGGTTTCGACGACCACCTCGTCCCCCTCGCGAATCCCATGGGCTTCGGCCGTGTTGGGGTGAATCTCGGTTTTCGGGTGGGGTCGATGTTTTCGTAGCCTCTCGACCCAGCGGTAGGAGGAATGGAGGTAGTAGCGGCTCTTGCAGCTCGTTAGGACAAGGGGATACTCCGGGTCCTCCTCGGGCAAACCCTCGTACTCCGGGAGAGAGGGAAGGCGGAACTTCTCCGCCTGGCTGAGAAGGAGCTCGACCTTGCCCGTCGATGTCTTGAAGCCTTGAGAAAGATACTTCCGGTACGTCTCCTCACCCTTGAGATACCCTGTTTCCGCAAACTCGGCAAAGGTGAGGCCGCTCGGTTCAAGGACTTCTTCCAGGAGATCCTCGTGGTTCTCATGCCAGTGCTCGGGCGAGGTGAGGGCTTTGCCCAGCTCGTTGAGAATGTCGAGATCCGGCCGGCATTCCCCCGGCGGATCCACCACCTTGGGACGGGCCAGAAGATATCCGTGACCGAGTCCGTAATGGCCGATGTCGTTGAACTCGAAGGTGGTGGCAGCGGGGAGAACCACGTCCGCCAGGGCCGCGGTGGGCGTCATGAAAATTTCGGACACAGCGAGGAAGTCGAGCTTCATCAGGGTTTCGAATGTCTTTCGGCTGTCCGCATAGGTCAGGAGCGAGTTGGTTCCCTGCAGGTAGGCGCCTTTGATGGGGTAGGGCACGCCTTCGAGGACTGCTTTTCGGAAGTGAGCCGGGGGCACCGTCATCATCCTGGGGATGGTTCCGTGGAAGGCGTGGACCATCTCCTTTCTCTTGGACGGAAGCAGATCCGACCGGACGAACTTGGCCAAACTGAGGATTTCAGGATCAGAAGGTTGTATGTTCCCACCCGGCACGTCCAGGTTTCCGCAAAGGGCCATGAGGCAGAGCAGGGAACGCACCGCGTCGAAGGTGTGGACGGTCTGCTCCAGCGGGTTCCCCCACTGGACGCCAGCCGGACGCATGGCTGCGTAAAATCGTGCCGCTTCCCTTACCAGGTCGGGCTCCACCCAGGTCGTTTCCCTCATCCTTTCCGGGGTGAAGGGCGCCACGTGCGCCGCCAGTTCCTCGAAGCCGAACGTCCACTCCTTTACGAAGTCCCGGTCGAAGAGCTCTTCCGT
>JAWOJI010000209.1:0-3895 GCA_046481735.1 Desulfatiglandales bacterium
TCCCGGACCCTGCAAAATTGTGGGATGATCCGCTGCCTATTCCGTTTTTGGAGAAGACCAAAGAGATGGATGAGTTCAGTCAATCGTCTATTCTGTTCTTCCTGGGGAGCTCCGTTTATGGCGCTTTCCAGGGCTAGATTTAGGGCGGTTCTGTAATTCGCCTCCAACTTGCGCAATTCAAAGAGAAGGACAGGACCCTCGCCAAGTTCCTGGGCCATTTCTGAAAAAACACGATTCAACACGTATGCGCTCAAGATCCTATCCCATTGGGTTTCCTCACGGCAGTTCTTGGCCGTTTTGAGAAGGTTATCATAATGGAAACCCTCGCTGGTCAACTGCCTTGCCTGTTTCAGTCCGCTATTGCTCATGTTCCACTCTCCTCGAAAATGAGCTGAATCACGGGAGATTCAGGATAAAAAGATGCTTCATCATCCCTCTAAAACTCGCAGCTATCACTTGTGTATTGGAGCAACAGTAACCATGGTAATGTGTCCGCTCAAGAAGGACTTGCCAGAGCTTCTTCAATAGAAAACCGTTTCATTCGGCGTTTTATGACGAGACTTTTCATTTTTCACCACGTCTTCTCCCAGTGCTCTCAAAGATACTTATAGCATAAGAAGGGAGGTCGCTGGCAAACACCCATAATGCAGAATAGATACCTGATGTTGGCCTCCAGGTGGACCGCATAATTCTGAGAAACTCTTAAGTTGCACCTGTTCAAGTATTCTATTTGTAATCACTCGTTTTTCGACCAGGCCAAATTTAAGACTTGCCCATCACTGGTTTACCATCCTCTGGTCGAAATCTGACCTTTCGACTGTTCGTTTCTGAACCTCAACACCTGTAAAGATTACAATCACAAGTGAATTGTCGATGAAGTGAATTGCCGAGTCAAGTATACCCAAATGATTGGCTCGTTGACTTTTTCCAGCAAAAGATCCCTCTGCAGTTCAGTTGGGGTCAGTGTTTTTGTAGTGATTACAATTGCCAATCGGACCTTCAATTGGGCTTTCCAGTTCCTTGCCCCGCCCTAGGAGGTTTTAAGCTCTTGTTTGAGAAGGTTCTTTTCCGCTTTGATCAGGCCGAGGATCCTTTCTTCCAATGCTTTGGCCTCTTGGACTAAATCCATAATTCCCTTCAATACCTGCCTTGCCTGGGACAAATGGGAAACGGCGTCATAAGGATAAAGCGAGTTGGCAACACGTTCCATGGCCTGCCTCAGGGATTGGTTGAAAGAATTCAAAGCCTGGAGCAATCTTCTTTCTATTTCGAAGACCGCTTGTTCAATAGCAAGCTTCTCTTCAATGTCCGCTATTTCGCCTTTTACGAGTCTCTTTTCTTTGCCTGAAGTCTTTTCAAACCGCTCCTTCAGTTTTCGAAAATGCTCAGCGTCCACATTGCTGAACCGCTGAATGAGCTTCCTGGTGGTTGTCACGTTTTTCTTGAAGATGTTTTCGTCCTTGACGATGTGATCTAGAATCCCGGCGATTCTCTCGCGTTCATCCCTCGGTAAATCGTTCCTGTTCGCTTCGATGATGCCCTTGATTTCTTCCAAAGCCTTGGCGATGTCCTCTAAGGAACGGATTTCAAGTTTTGCCATCTTTGCCGCCGCTGTCTTCACTAAGCCTTGCTCCTGATTTTCCAGCTTGATTTCGTCATCAATTTCACGCCGCCGAGGGTTTCGTCCGGCTGAGCCTCCAAGGGCCGGAAACGACAGTTTTCCGAGTTTCACCAAACCGATGACCGAAACGACAAACAATATGAGCAGGGCGAAGTTGATCAGCCCCAGGTTCTGTTCTGCAAGGGCGTGAAAAAGTGCAGGGAACCTCATCCAGGAGAGAATGTAAAACAGGATAAAGGTGACATAGAATGCTTTTGCCCCTGAAAAACCCAGACCTCGGCAAAGACCATACGGAATCACCACAGCCACAATGCCTAGCAGCACCATCCCGAGAGTGCCCCACCCTTCAAATACCTTGGTCAGGTGGCTTTTGTACTTGAACACGCCGAAGGTCAGCATTAAGCCGACTGAGATGATGAGCGGCTTCACATAGGGTTTGTCAAAGTGTTTTCTCAGGGTAATGCCTGAGACAGAGATAAAGAAAACCAGCATAAGAGTGAAGTAGACCCACTCAGAGTACTGGGAAAGGAGCTGGCTCGGCTGGATATTATCAAGCGGAAAGAACAGCGATGCGGGCATGAGGGCTTTTGGGGGGAACCTGTTAATAAAGGTATCGGTCTCAGAAGCTGCTGAGCGAGACAGACACCGGTCGGCCTATCTCATCATAGCCACGGAAGGAAAGCCTGATCGTGTGTTTTGAACCAAGAACAAAGGAGGCCAGGGTTCTTGGCGGAGCCGGGTTGGACAGTCTGATTAGCGCTGAGCTTTCCCTCACAGAGATCCTTTGCGGCAAAGCATCCACCTTTCTCATCATCGTGGATTCCGGGACTTTCCAAAGAAACATCTTGATGAGCCCGGCACGCTTATTCTTTGTGGCCATCTCAATCTCGTAGTCCGTCAGAGTAATCTGGACGCCGTTATTCTCTCCGACCTCGACCACGAGCGTTTTATTATCCGATTTGACGACCCGGGCTGCCGGCCTCGGCCCAATGGAGAGCCTCCTCAGGTCCTCAAGTTTTTCAGCCCCTGCTTCCACGAGCACGAAGCAAATGTATTTGCCCTGAAAGTGCTGGATATCAACTTTCCGGATATGCTGCTGCACTGAGTGGATGAACCAGCGGCCGGTGAAACTCATGGTTTCTCTCAGATGGGATTTCGAGCCATGTGCACTGCCTGAAAGCATGGATTCATGCGAAAAACGGTACTCTGCGCCCATGGCCTGCAAGATCTGAGCGATTACTGAATCCAATGCCTGATCCCTGGCCGCCTGGATCGACGGGCACAGTGCCGATATCCCAGTGAAGCCGTCCTTGGGAGGGTTGGTGAACCAATCTGGGATGCTCAATCTTTGCCGGTCATTAGAAGGCATGGTCCCAGCAAAAACACTTCTCCTGCAATTCTCCCCTGCCTGAGCAGGGATATCAGCAACCAGGATGACCAAAAGAAAAACGGCTAAAATGCCACCTGGAAAAAGCATGGCTCACACTTCCTCTTGCAGTTTATCGAGCAGCTCCATCGCCTTTTTCTTGGCCTCCTCGTCGCTCTCTTTTACGGCTTTATCCAACAGTCTCTAGGCCGCTGCGACTTTGGCTTTGGCATAATCAGCCTTCGATATGCCAAGCTGCACCCAGAAGTTGTATCTCAGGCCCTGACTCAAGGGGTCAAAGACTTGCTCGTAATAGATCTGGTTCTGCCTGATCCCCGCCACCCGGAGGTTCTCGACTGTCCATGCAACCGCATCCGTTACGTATCGACCAATATCGTGTCCGGTTCGGTTCTGCCCATTGATGACGTTACTGAATTCCCCCCTTGCTTTTACTTCCACGGACTCAAGGAGATTCTTGGTTGCCTCGGCCTTTGCGAGGCGAAGCGTCAGAGCGTAATCTGCGCCGCCCACATATCCCCCGGTGAAGAAAAAGGCCTTTTCATCTTCAGAATAGGGTTTCTGGCTGGTCCAATCCGGACGCTTGTCCTTGCCTGATTTCTCTAACACCACAGGCGTCTGGAGCTCTGCCATTTGTTGCTTTTCCTTGACTGCTTTGCTGGTCGAACAACCGGCTGCCAGAAAAGGAATAGCGATCAAAATTGCCAAAATCAGCCTCGCTCTAGCTTCCATCATACCCCTCCTTATCTCACAAATGACTTTAGTATGGCTTTCACGCTATTTTGATTTATTTTACATATATGTCAAGGAAAAAATTCTTTTCTGGAATATTCCAGGCCCTGATGTTAATTTCCTATGTCCATGAAGACTCAAAACCTGTCAGAAGACTA
>JAWOJI010000029.1:0-2978 GCA_046481735.1 Desulfatiglandales bacterium
GTTTTCGCATGGGAGGCGGCGTGTTGCGGCTGATGTTCACCACGATCTTGCCGTCTACAAGGACCATGGATACGGCCGGCACATCGCCGGCTGCAAGAGCCGACAGAGCGTCCTTGCCTACGGAGCCCATGGGCGCGTCCATGACGACGAGGTCCGCTTCCTTCCCTTCTTCGATGACGCCCCGTTTCAGCTTGTAAACCCTTGCCGTGTTTCCCGTGGCCATGCAAATGGCCTGTTCCGGTTTGACCGGCGTCATCCCGGCCAGAAGGCTGAGCACCCGAAGGACGCCCAAGGGAACCACCCCGGTTCCGGAGGGTGCATCATTGCCGATGATCACCCTGTGGAGGGCATGGTGTTTGACCACAAGAGCGCCTATTTCTACAGCGGTCTTCATATTGCCGCAATGGACCAGCTCAATGGCCATGGATGTTCTGCTGATCAGTTTCTCCGCCTCCTCGATGGAGGCGGCGGTGGGTCCGCCGTTGAGGTGGGAGACGATGTCCGGATCGGATTTCAGAACCTGCTCCAGCCCCACTGTGGTGCTTCCAGGAATGGAAGTGCCGCCTGTGTGCATCATCACCACCATGCCGTTCTTCTTTGCCCACTTGACCATGGGCGCCGCGTCCTCCGGTGATTTGACCGAACCAAGACCGATTTCTCCCACTGCGCGCACGCCCTCCCGGGCGAGGTCTTCAAAGTCTTTCTCTACCAGGCCTTTTTCCAGAATTACACTGCCCCCGAGAACTTTCATGCCTCCGGGCCTGAAGGCTGCAAAGGATTTTGCAGCGAGCACAGCCAGGGCCTTGGTTCCGGCGGGGTCTTTGGGCCTGCCCGGAAGATGGACCTCTCCCGCCGATATGGCAGTGGTCACTCCGCCGTGAATCTCGCTTTCGAGAAAGTCGAGTTGTTTTTGCCTGGGCGTGAAGTCTCCGAGAACAGGATGAACGTGGGAATCGATCAGGCCTGGTGTCACCGTGGCGCCGGCGCAATCGATGACAACCTGAGCCGTCCTTTCATCCATGTCCTTGAGAGCGCCCGTCTTCCTGATCACCCCATCCTCTATCCATATTGCATCCGCCTGAAGAAGGGGTGCTTCAATGTTCCCGCTCACCAGAATTCCAATATTCTTGAGCAATACATTCGCCATCGTGTACCCTCCTTGCAAAAAGCGTTCATTGCCTTGGCAGTTGCTTGTTTCCCACTGCATGCCGCCATGCTTTACTGAACGCTGAACACTGAATCCTTTCTTGCCATCGCCTCTCTCACCCGTTCAGGGTGGGCGGGAAGCCTGTAGATCCTTTTCCCGAGAGCATCGGCCAGCGCATTGAGCACGGCAGGAGCCGTGGGGATCAGTGCCGGCTCACCGACACCCTTCGCACCGAAAGGTCCGGAAGGTTCCGGCTCCTCAACCAGCATTGAAATGATTTTCGGCATGTCCAAGCTGGTGGGGATGTGGTAGTCTCCCATGGAAGACGTATGGCCGGGTACGAACTCTTCCATAAGGGCAAAGCCGATTCCCATGGCGGTACCGCCATGGATCTGGCCTTCTACATTGAGCGGATTGACCGCCCTTCCCACATCATGGGCCGCCACAATCCTTGACACCCTCACCTCACCGGTCGAGGAGTCCACCTCGACCAAGGCTACATGGGTGGCAAAGGCGTAGGTTGCGTATGGCGATCCCTGCCCGGTTTCCGGGTCAAGAGGCGTTGTTTCCGGATCAAAATATCCTTGCCAGGAAAGGGGCCTTCCCCGGGAGTGGGCTCTTTCTGCCAGTTTGGCCAATGGGACCCGCCTGTCCGAATGTCTCGCGTCCACGACAAACCCATCCTCAAGGACAAGGAGGGCCTTGGATGTTTTCAGGACGTCCACGGCCTCGGTAAGCAGGACATCCGCCAGCTTTACCGAAGCATCTTTTACGGCGTTTCCTGAGATGTACGTCTGGCGGCTTGCCGAGGTTGCGCCTGCATTGCTGGTCCATCCGGTGTCCGCTACCACGAGCCGGATCCGGGAGGGCTCGATGCCGAGAACTTCGGCTGCGATTTGAGCCAACACCGTGGACGAACCCTGACCGATGTCCGCGGCGCCTGTGAATAGAGTCACATGGCCGTCAACCGACATTTCAACCCTTGCAACAGAGGGGTTCTGGACACCCGTGTTTCCGATCCCATACCACATGGACCCAATTCCGACGCCTCTCTTCATGTGCCCCTTTGACTCAACGCCTTTCCAGGCTTTTTGGGCGTCTTTGTAATGCGGTTCAACAGCCTCCAGCGTCTTCACTATTCCCACGCTTTCCTTCAACTCCTGCCCGGTTGCAGTCTTGGAACCGGGCCTCAGGGCATTGAGCTTCCTGATTTCCAGAGGATCCATTCCCAGTTCCCGAGCCAGGATGTCCATTTGCGACTCGTGAGCTACGGCAATTTGGGGCACGCCGAATCCTCTCATGGCGCCTGCCACGGGGTGGTTGGTGTAGGCGCAAAGGCTTTCAACCTCCACATGGTCCACTTCGTAGGGGCCTGTGGCATGAACGGCCGCCCTGGTCGCCACGGCGAGCCCATAGGAGGCATACGCCCCTGTGTCGCAAAGGAGACGCGCTTTAAGGGCCACGAGCTTTCCCTCCCTGGTTGCGCCGGTTTGGATTTCCATCTTTATGGGGTGGCGCTTGGCTGTGGCAAGGCAGACCTCTTCCCTGGAGTATACGATTCGAACGGGCCGGCGGAAATGATGCAGGGCAAGCCCGATAAACCCTTGCACCGTCAAGTCGAGCTTTGACCCGAATCCTCCGCCTGTGGCAGCCTGGATGATGCGAACCCGCTTTTCCTCCAGCCCGAGAATGCCGCACACCTCCTTGTGGTCATAGTGGGGATTCTGGGTGGACGCATAGATGACCAGGGTGCCGTCCTGGTCCACATAACCTGCGCCTGCGTCCGGTTCAAGGTAGGAGTGCTCCAGGTGGGGAGTAAGGTAGATCCTCT
>JAWOJI010000232.1:0-5690 GCA_046481735.1 Desulfatiglandales bacterium
AACAGGAAGGTCAACCCCAACTCGTCCTGGAGCCGCTCCATCAAGTTGATGATCTGGGACTGGATCGAGACGTCCAACGCGGAGATCGGCTCGTCGGCAACGATAAACTGAGGGTTCAGGGCAAGCGCACGGGCGATCACCAGGCGCTGGCGCTGCCCCCCGGAGAACTCGTGAGGATAGCGGCGGTAATGGTATCGGGCCAGACCGCAGAGATCGAGCACCTCTTCGACCCTTCTCCGTCTCTCAGCGCCGGAGGCGATTCCATGTACCGTCAGGGCTTCGCCTATGGCGCGGCCCACGGTCTTGCGCGGGTTTAGTGAGCTGTAAGGGTCCTGGAACACGATCTGCATTTCCCTGCGCAAATTTCGCAACTCCTGCTTGCCCATGGAAAAAACATCGCGGCCCTTGTACAGGACCTTACCTGCCGTGGGTTCAAGCATTTTCAGGATCGTATGCCCGATCGTGGATTTCCCGCATCCCGACTCCCCCACAAGTCCATAAGTCTCTCCGGGAAAAATGGTAAAGCTGACCCCGTCAACAGCCTTGACATACCCCTGAACCCTGGAGAAAACGCCGGTGCGGATGGGGAAATACTTCTTGAGCCCCAGAACTTCAATCATGGGTGCAGGCGCCCTGTTTCCACTGGAGTTCATGCCGGCTCTCCCAGCCCTGGATTCATTACCGGCGGTTCCCCCGACAACCAGCATCGAATGAAATGCCCCTGCCGTAACGTGGCTTCCGGCGGCTCCGTGCTCCTGCAGATATCCATGACGCTGCTGCAACGGGGATGAAACGGGCACCCCCGGGGCATGTGCAAGGGATTCGGCACAGCTCCCGGAATGTAATCCAGGGTAACCCTTTCATCTTCAATTCTTGGTTTGGAATTGAACAAACCTATGGTGTAAGGGTGCCTCGGTTCCCGAAACAGGGTGACCACATTCGTGCTTTCCACGACCTTTCCTGCATACATGACAACCACGTACTGAGCCATCTCAGCAATCACCCCGAGGTCATGGGTGATGAAAACAATGGCGGTATTGATGCTGTGTCTCAGCTCCTTCATAAGTTCCAGGATCTGGGCCTGAATGGTCACATCCAGAGCGGTGGTCGGCTCATCGGCTATCAGAAGCTTGGGATTGCAGGAAAGAGCCATGGCGATCATGGCGCGCTGTCTCATTCCGCCGCTGAAGCGGTGAGGGTATTCGTCAATGACGGCTTCGGGTCGGGGAATGCCTACCAGCTTGAGCATCTCGATCGTTTTGGCGCGGGCCGCGGTTCTGTCCAGGCCCTGGTGCAACCGGATGGATTCTCCGATCTGGTCCCCGATGGTATAAACCGGATTGAAGGACGTCATGGGCTCCTGAAAAATCATCGCAATTTCATTGCCCCTGATGGCGCGCATGTCTCGATCCTTAAGGCTCAAGAGATCCCGGCCTTGAAACAAAATCCTGCCTCCTACAATTTTCCCCGGCGGGTCCTGCACGAGCCGCATGATGCTCAGGGCCGCCACGCTCTTGCCGCAGCCCGACTCGCCCACAATACCCACGACCTCTCCGGGTCGGACGGAGAAGGAGACGTGATCGACCGCCGTGACCACACCGTCGTCCGTAAAAAACTTGGTGACCAGATCTTCAACCTGTAATAAATATTCCATCCCTTCTCCGTGGGACGCTTGTTTCCAGATTGCCCCCCCTTGAGGCTAATACTTCCTGGATTTGGGATCCAGAGCATCCCTCAGTCCATCACCCAAAAGATTGAACCCCAACACCATGAAAAAGATAGCCAGCCCCGGATAGGTGGTGAGGTGCGGCGCAACCCGCATGTAGACTCTGCCTTTGCTGAGGATCGCACCCCATTCGGGTATGGGCGGCTGAGCGCCGAGACCCAGAAACCCAAGACCGGCCGCCCACAGGATGGATGTTGCGATCTGGAAGGTGGACTGCACAATGACCGGGCCGATGCAATTGGGCAGCACATGACCGAAGATGATCGCCGCCTCACCGATGCCGAGGGCTTTTGCGGCGGAAATGTAACCAAGTTTCTTGATGGAAAGCACCGATCCGCGCACAAGTCTTGCGTAAACAGGGACCGAGGCGATTCCCGTGGCGATCATGACATTCTCCACTCCCACACCTAGCACCGTCACGACGATGATTGCCAGGAGAATTCCGGGAAAGGCGATCATGATGTCGATCACCCGCTGAGCGAACAAATCGAGCTTTCCGCCGAAATACCCCGTCAGGGCGCCGATGGGCACTCCCAAGGCAAGACCTATCGCCACGGAGATCAGCCCGATGATCAGAGATATCCGCGCTCCGAAAAGGATGCGGCTGAACAGGTCCCGTCCCAGTTCGTCGGTGCCGAACAAATGCTGTGCCGATGGCTTTTTCAAGGCTTTTCCGAGGTCCGTGGCAATCGGATCGTAGGCGGTGATAAACGGGGCAAACACGGCACACAAGATGAAGACCACGATGATGCAAAGCCCGACCATGGCGATCCTGTTCCTGCGCAGGTGTCGCAGGACCGCTCCAATTTCTCCTTCAGTGCGTTCCGCCGAATCTTGGGCCTGGAAGGCCACAGTCTCGCCTTTGCCGGCCATACTTTACTCGCTCTCCCTGGAGTGATAGCTGATGCGCGGATCGAGAAAGGCATAGACCAAGTCCACGAACAGATTGATCAGTACAAAACTTACGGCAAGCACCAGGACCGCTCCCTGAACCACCGGATAGTCGCGGGCCAAAATGGAATCGACAAGCAGCCGCCCGACCCCAGGCCAGGCAAAGACCGTTTCTGTGAGGACCGCGCCTCCCAGGAGGATGCCGAACTGAAGTCCCATGATGGTCACGACAGGGATCAGGGCGTTCTTCAGAGCGTGCTTGTAGATGATGACCTTTTCGGCCAGACCTTTTGCGCGGGCAGTGGTGATGAAGTCCTGCCGCAGAACCTCGAGCATGCTTGATCGGGTAATGCGCGCGATAAGCCCTGCTGTAGCCATGCCGAGCGTGAGGGAAGGAAGGATGAGGTGACGGAATGTCCCTCGTCCTGTGGCGGGCAACCAGCCGAGGTGAACCGCGAAGAGGAGCTGAAGCATCAAAGCCAGCCAGAAGACAGGGGCGGCCACCCCGAACAAGGCAACCAGCATGCTGAGGTTGTCGAAGACGGAGTACCTTCGGGTGGCCGAAATGATGCCTGCGGAGATGCCCACAACCGATGCGATGAGCATGGCAAGCAAGGTCAATTCCACGGTGCGAGGGAATCGCTCACGCAGCTCCAGCACCACCGGTCTGCGGCTCATGGTTGAGTAGCCCAGGTCCCCCCGCGCGAGATTGCGGACAAATATGACATACTGGACTGGAAGACTCCGGTCCAGGTGCAGATCTTTTCGTACCTGTTCTATGTACTCATTGCTTGCATGAACCCCGGCGATCGCTATGGCCGGATCTCCCGGGATCATGCGAATGATCAAGAAAATAAGAATGGACACTCCGACAACTACCGGCACTGTCAGCAGCAGCCGCCGCAGGATGTAGCCGTACACTCGCTTACCTTGCAGTCAAGAATTTGAAGACCCCGCCGGCCAGGAAATGGCAAGGATATTGCGCCGCACCGGGCGGGAAACCCCCCTGCCGGCCCGAAGGCAGGCACGAGGGGGAACGTGAAACCTGCTTCACTCGATGTAGGCATCCCATGCCAGAATGTTCTCGAGAGGATGATGAATCAGGCCCTTGACGTTGCTGCGTACCGCGTTGATCTGGCCCTCATCGTGAAGATAAAGCCACGGGGCATCGTCCCAGATGAGTTTAATCGCCTCGGCGTACAACCCTTCACGGATAGGGCGGTCGGGTGTGGTTCGAGCGGACTGCAGCAGATTGTCCACCTTCTCGTTCTTGTAAAAAGACACACCCCAGCCCGCCGGCGGAATCTGGGTGGAGTGGAGCAATGAAAAAATCCCATAGTCGGCGTCGAGGGTCACGCATCCCCAGCCCAGCATATACATCTGGTGCTTGGCCTCCTCGGGCGGCTTGCGCACGAAACCAAGATAGGCGCTCCATTCCATGGTTTGAAGCTCAAGCTGAACACCGACCTCCCGCACCATGGACTGAACCGCCTCGGCAATGGTGGAATCCATCAGGTATCGCCCTGTGGGATGGTGGAACACTGCCTTAAACCCGTTGGGGTAGCCGGCTTCTGCAAGAAGTTGCTTGGCCTTTTGGGGGTTGTACTCGTAAGGGCCGACCTTGGTGTAGCCGAACACCGCAGGAACAACCGGCGCCGTCGAAGGCGTCCCGACCCCGGCGAGAATGGTGTTGATGATTGCTTCTTTGTTGACGGCATAGTTCATGGCCTGGCGGACTTTGGGATTGTTGAAAGGTTCCACCTGGGTGTTGAATCCGATGTAGATCACCCGCACGCTGGAGGCGTTTACCACATTGATGTTGGGATTGGCGTCAAGACGCTTGGCATCAGCCGGAGGAACACGCATGACCGCATGGGCTTCGCCGGTCTCAATCATGACCATCCTTGCCGCATCTTCGGGAACGAATTTGAAGGTCAGTTTCTTGATCTTAGGGACGTTTCCCCAGTACTCCGCATTCTGTTCCAGGACAATGTGCTCGCCTCTAGCCCATTGGACCAACTTGAAAGGGCCGGTTCCCACAATTTTTTCCGTTGTTTTACCCTTTTCGAGGCCCTGCAAGGACGCGGGGCTCAACATGCCGATAAAAGAGTGAGAAAGGTTGGATATAATGGGAGCGAAAGGCCGGTTGAGGATAATCCGTACCGTGTGATCATCGACCGCCTCGATGCCCGCAACCTCGCTGATGAGAAAACGGTAGGGGGCCTTGCTCTCCGGATCGAGGAAACGGTCCAGGTTGATCTTAACGGCCTGAGCGTTGAAGGGAGTTCCGTCGTGAAACTTCACACCCTTTCTCAACCGCAGGATCCAAGACAACCCGTCCGCCGCGGGTTCCCAAGACTCAGCCAGCGACGGCTGCAGGGTCCCGTCAGGGGCCATGTAGATCAAGGATTGATGAATATGCTCTCCCACTGTGGCAGCGGGGGCGGAAGCCATCGCGATCGGATCCAAAGCCTCCGGCTGGGCGCCGATTGCAATCACCAATTCGTCCTTTGCGGCTTCGGCGCCGGTTGCAAAAAAGCTGCAAAGCGAAAAAAAGGCCAGCAATGCAACAGCGATCAACCACGTCTTTTTCATCTTTATTCTCCTTTGTCTTGAGGATTAGAGGGGGGACTGGGAACGTACGCCTAAAAATCCACATTGCCGGAAGCGCCCGGTGATGTCAAGCTCTTTCGGCCATCCCTAAATCCACCGTCTAATTCGGGTTCATTGAAGTGAATCAAATGGTTGGATAATATTCCTGATCACCAGGAAGGCATCAGATGCAAGGCTTCCGATATTCCGAGGAATGAGGCGTACAGATCGGTACGCCGCAGTGACGAGGGATGAGGGTAATGCAGCAGATGATGCCTTGATGGTGGATCAGGGCCATCTCTCTTCGGTTGACAAGGAGTTGTGCCGGTGTTAAGAATACAAAATCATATTTCATCACAAAAGGAGAGAGTTTATGGCCGACGTTATGCAAGTTACTGACGACAATTTCGAGGCAGAAATTATGCAGTCCGAGCTTCCCGCGATGGTGGACTTCTGGGCCGAGTGGTGCGGACCGTGCCGG
>JAWOJI010000251.1:0-12568 GCA_046481735.1 Desulfatiglandales bacterium
GCCGGGCAGTTCGAATTGCTCCATCAACGTCCAAACATCCGGCGTAATGGTGCCGAGGTCCTCTGCAATGAACGGCAAGGACGGAAGGCTTTTGGCCAGTTCACTGAAAAACTCCATGCCCGGCCCGGTCACCCAACGGCCGTTGACGGCGTCCTTCTCCTCCGCAGGGACTTCCCAGTACCCAGCAAAACCCCGGAAATGATCGAGCCTCAACAGGTCGAAAAGCTTCAGGTTGTGAGCGATGCGCCTGATCCACCACCCGTATCCCGTTTTCTTGAGCACGTCCCATCGGTAGACCGGGTTTCCCCAGAGTTGTCCTGTCTTGCTGAAGTAGTCCGGAGGAACCCCTGCCAGCGTCAATGGCTGCCTGGTGAGTGGGTCCAGGTTGAAGATCTCGGGATGCATCCACACGTCCACACTGTCATGAACCATGTAAATGGGCATGTCACCGAAGATAAGGATGCCTTTTCGGTTGCAGTAGGCCTTGAGGTTGGCCCATTGCTTGGAAGAAACATACTGCAGATATTTGATTTTTTCCGTGTGCAGCGCTGTCTCTTCCGTTTGCGCCTCCTGCAGAGCGATTGCTGCGTCCCGGTGTTTGTCAGGCCAATCGGTCCAGAGCTTGCCGCCGTAGTAGGCCCTGAGGGCCGTGAAAAGAGCGAAAGGATCCAGCCATAACCGGTTTCGATCACAGAATATACGGTAATCCGAGGGTTTGGGCCCTCTACTGAAACGCTCGAAGGCGTTGGACAAAAGCCTTTCCTTGTAGGCTGTGACTGCAGGATAGTCCACGCTTTCCTCGTCAAACCCAGGAATAGGCGCCAGGTCTTCCCGGATCAGAAAACCTTCCTGGACCAGCAGTTCCGGGCTGATCAGGAGGGGGTTGAAGGCAAAGGCGGAGGTGCTGTGGTACGGTGAGTTGCCGGATTCCACCCCAGTGGGATTCAAAGGAAGGCACTGCCAGTATCTCTGATTACTCTCCGCCAGGAAGTCGGAAAACCGGTAAGCCCAGGGGCCGAGATCACCGATGCCAAAGGCTGAGGGAAGGGAGGTCAGGTGAAGGAGAATGCCGCTTCCTCTTTTTTTCTCCATGAGGGGTTATCTTCTCTGCAGGTAGTACGCTTCGATTTCTTTGAGCTTTACCTGATAGGCTTCCTGAAAACGGAAATCCGAGTAGAGGCTGATCTCCTTAGCAAGGGTCGGGATGTGAGGAAAAGGGTCAATCCCATAAGGATTGCGTCCTTTTTTATCCGCTTCATGAATAATCAGGAGCGAGTAATAAGTTCCCAAAAGCCTCAGGCGAAAAGGCCTCCGGAAAAGATAGGATCTTCCTCCTATGGTGTTCAGGAAAAACCCGGCATAATGGTACAGCGCTTCTTGCGTGGGTCGCAATCCTTGGGGATCGGGGCAGTGATTTCCCAGGGTCAGCCATCGAAAGAGCATTTCGATGTTTATCTCAAGAGTATCAGCCTCATTCGCCATGACCTCCCGGATCAAGCGAATGTCCTTTCTGTCGAGAACCCTGAAGAGATGATAGATATTGCTGTTGAGGACCGCGGAATCTGCGCTTTCCCCTGCCGGGATGGGCAATTTGGAGTTCAGTCTCGCCACGATCTTCAGGAAATGCTCGAAAGGATCGGATGTCTCTTGGATGTGACGGATGTAGTCCTTCGTGCTCAGATACTGGAAAAAATCCCGCACATCTTTCTCTGCTCTTTTACAATACGCTTCCCGGCTTTCGGGATCCGCAGGCATAATCTCCTGAGAAACCACTGGGGGGCCCGTCGCTGAAATATCACGTTCCGTCGGTCCGGGCGTCAGGTCTTTTCCTTCGACGGGGATCTGTTTCTGGTCAAGGGTTGCCACGGGTTCCCCATCTTTGCGGTCCCGTTGCATCGCGAGGAAATACCCTGCAAGAATCGCTCCCAGGGCTATCACAAGGATGAGCACCCACCACCACACCCGGCGTCTCGGTCGCTTTGTTTTTCTCGCCATGCTCACTCCAGCTCCAGGCCCTCCGCCGCAAGGCCATGGAATCCATCAAAACGGATTTCACGAGTGCTGCGAAGAGCACTGCCCTCTTCTTCCTGCTTCCCTATCAGCGCTCCTGGGCCTCTCACGCTTGTTCCACAGGGAGCCTTAGAGTCACAACCGTTCCTTTATTCAGTTCACTGCTGAGGCGAATCTCGCCGTTGTGATTCATCACAACCTGATGCGAAAGGGTCAGTCCAAGGCCCGCCCCTTTCGTCTTGGAGGAGACAAAAGGGTCAAATGCGCAGGCCGCCTTTTCCTTCGTCATCCCACAGCCTGTATCCTCGACTACAATGAGCAAATCATCTCCATGATGGTTCGCTTTGACTGTGAGGATTCCTCCGCCGGGCATCGCCTCCAGGGCATTCTCCAACAAGTTGTTCAGGGCCGTCAACAGTTGATTTGCGTCGAGTTTCATCTCCGGCAGGTCGGACGCAATTTCCGTGACGATTTCGACGCCTTGTTTATCCGCAACAGGTTTTGCCTGTCTCAAGGCCTCCGTCAGAATGACTTCAGGGTTTTCAAGAATCAGGATGCAGCGTTGCACCTCGGAGAACTGGCGAATCCTTCTGACCAGATCCTCAAGACGATTCGTTTCGTCTATAATGATGTCGACATACCTTGCAAGCCTCTCCTGATGGCCGAGCTCTTTCTTGATTCGCTGTGCAAAACCCCCGATGGTCATGACGGGGTTCCTGATCTCGTGAGCGACTCCCTGCACCAGATTTCCCATTGCGGCAAGGCGCTCCGATCGAATCAGCTTCTGCTGGGTAAACCTGAGCTCCTGGGTGGTCATCTCGTGGCTTTCCTCAAGACGCTTGTAGAGCGTTGCGTTTTCCATCGCGATCGCCACCTGCTGGGCTATGGCGAAAAGAAGCTCAAGGTCGGCGCGGGTGAAGTGCAGGCCTGATTTCTTGTTGATAACCTGAAGGGCTCCGATCGGCGCATTCCTTATCATCAAGGGGACGCAGAGGATAGACTTGGTGGAGAAACCGGTAATCCTGTCGAATTTGTCGCTGAATCTTTCCTCCTTGGTTACGTCCTGAACAACAATGGGTTTTCCGGTTTGAACCACATGCCCGGCAATTCCTTCGCCCACCTTGAGGATGATTCGCTTGATGGGGTCTTTTTTCTCTCCCCTGGCAAGCCTCACAAACAACTCCTGGGCTTTCTCGTCGAGTTGGTAGACGCAGCTTGCCTCTGCGTTCATGAATTCCTCCGCCCATTTCATGGCCCGGTCAAGAACATCTTCGATGTCCAGGGGTGAATTGATCAGCGTTGCGGCCCTGAGGATCGCCGTCAATTGCTTGCGATAGACATCTTCGCGGGTGTCGTCTTTCAAGGTTCGAAAATCCTTTAGTGCACCATAACGCAAAGCCCGTGAATTTGGCAATGAAATCCATGCGACAAAGGGCTTTTGAGAGAGACCCCCCGTGCGCGGTCCGGCAAACTTGAATTTCATTGAGCTAAACTGTTACCGGGATTTTTGTTTTCCGTGGTATTCTTTTCCCGGAGGACGATGGATGAGACTCTTATTGACCAATGACGACGGAATCTACGCGCCCGGACTGCAGGCGCTTTACCAGGAGTTGATCACGGATTTCGAAATAGACATCGTAGCCCCGGACACGGAGATGAGCGCGGTCGGGCACGCCATTTCTCTTTCCTCCCCTCTCAGGGTGCAGACGGTTTTCAAGAACGGCACTTTTTTCGGGTACGGGGTCAAGGGGACACCGGCGGATTGTGTAAAAATTGCCGTTCAGGAACTCCTCGAGAAACCTCCCGCCATCATCCTTTCAGGGATCAACCTCGGTGCCAATGTGGGCGTCAACGTGCTTTACTCCGGCACGGTGTCGGCCGCCACAGAGGGAGCCTTTCTGGGCATCAAGTCGGCGGCGATCTCCCTCAACACTCGGTTCAACCCGGATTTCCAGTTTGCCGCCCGGTTCAGTCGGGAGATCATCCGGTTTATGGTCGAACACGGATTGAGGGACAGGACGGCCCTGAATGTCAACGTGCCGGCGGTTCCTTCTTCCACGATCCACGGGGTTGCCGTAACCCGCCAGGGGATGAGTCGATTCAAGGAGAGATTTGAGCGACGGGTGGACCCCAGAGGCAACGTCTATTATTGGCTCACAGGAGAGACGCCGATAGAAGACCGTGTTCCGGACGCGGACGCCTTAGCATTGAAAGACAATTGGATAACCATAACGCCCATCAGCTACGACCTGACATGCGAAGAGGAGATGGAGCGACTGCGAACCTGCCCTTTGCCAGATTTCAAAGCTCTGTAAAAGGCGTGTGGGGGAACAGAGGGAGTGGAAAACCTTCCAGTCCTTTTAGTTGATGAGGTGGAGAAACCTCTTCCAGTTCGGCCATGACCAATAGATGATGAAGGCCTTTCCCTTGATGGACTCGGCAGGGACGAATCCCCAAAAGCGACTGTCATAGCTGTGATCCCGGTTGTCCCCCATCACGAAGTAATGGTCTTCAGGGACGGTGATAGGGCCAAAACTGTAAGCCCTCTCAATCCGGTTGTCTCTTCCGGAGGAGGTGAAAAACCCATACCGGTCCTCAAAAGGCTCGTCATTGATAAAAAGCTTTGTCCCCTGGATTTTCACTGCGTCCCCTGGAAGGCCGATGACGCGCTTGATAAAATCCTTGCCCTTATCCTCAGGGTAAATGAACACGACGACGTCCTCACGGGCGGGCTCGCGCAACGGGATAAGCGTAGTGCGAACAAAGGGGATTTTGACGCCATAAATGAATTTGTTGACCAAGATGTGGTCTCCCACCAAAAGGGTCGGCTCCATGGACCCGGAAGGAATCTTGAAAGCCTGAACCACAAACGTCCTTATGAACAGGGCGAGCAAAACGGCGATGGCCGCAGCCTCTGCATACTCCCTAAAGGTGCTCTTTTTCTTGATGGTCCCGCCCTCTTTACTCTTTTCCAATCAGAATTCTCCGCATATATCGCTCGTGAAACAAACTATGAATTTAATCCTCTGAATCCCGTTTTGTAAAGGGATTTTTGCGAATACAACATCTAGTGTTGCGCTTCTTCAGGGTATCCTCTATGCATAGAAATTATATCAAATTTAGTTAATTTATTAGAATTGTCTTGACAAATATGGGCATTTAAATATGATATTAGGTCAGCGTGGGAGCAGGGAGCAAACCCTGAAAGGTGGAGGAGAAATTGCCGCAAAACATTGTCCGAGAGATCCGGGAAGAACTCTTGATGAGCAAAGCAGAGTTGGCCAGAAAAGCAGGGGTATCTCCTCTGACAATCGATCGCATTGAAAGGGGCAAGAATTGTCGAATGGAGACAAGAAGAAAAATCATCCTTGCCCTGGGTTATAACCTTTCCGACAAAGATAAGATTTTCCACGAGGATTGATAAGGGTTGACTATGGCAACTCCCAAGAAAAACCAGCTCATCGGCCTGGATATCGGTTCTCACTCCATCAAGCTTGCCGAGATCGAGGACACGAAAAAAGGAAAATTTCTTAAAAATTTCGGTATGATCGGATTGCCGCAGGATGCGATTGTAGAAGGCTCGATCAAGGAGATGGAGATCGTCTCTTCAGCCATCAAAACGCTCTACAAGCAATTGAAAGTCAAAAACAAGAACGTGGTTACCTCCATCTCAGGCTATTCTGTCATTGTTAAGAAGATCAGCATGCAAAAAAGAGGGGATGTGGAACTGGAAGCCACGATCCAGGATGAAGCGGAGCAATACATTCCTTTTGATATCCATGACGTGAATCTTGATTACGAGATCCTGTCTTCCGGCGACGACAAACTGGAAGAAAAGGGCGCGAAAGAAGATAAGGCCTTTATGGACGTGATGCTCGTGGCCGCCAAGAAGGACATTGTTGAGGACTATGTAAGCCTTTTGCACCTCACAGGACTGAATCCACTGATCCTGGACGTCGACGCCTTTGCCGTTCAGAATTCCTTTGAATTGAGCTCGCAGGATAGCGCGGGATGTTATGCCATCGTGAATATCGGCGCCGAAGAGCTGGGCATCAACGCTATTAAGGGCGGCGTTTCCATCTTTACGCGAGACTCCTCTTATGGCGGGTACCAGATCAACGAAGCGATCATGTCCAAACTGGAAGTTTCCTACGAGGAAGCTGAAAAAATTAAACTGGGAGGGACCAAGCTTGAAAGCAAGGATAGGGAAATCCTTGAAGATATTTTTACCTCAGCGATTTCCGGATGGGTGAACGAGATCAAAAGGGCTCTGGACTTCCTGACCACCACCTACCCGGACGAAAGCATTGAAAGGATTTATGTCAGCGGCGGCTCCTGCAGGATTCCCGGGTTCAAGAGATACCTTGAGATAGAAACGGAAATCCCGGTGGAAGAGTTGAATCCTTTCGCCAATCTTCAGATCAATGACAAGGTGTTTGATCCCAAATATTTGAGCTATATGGCTCCCCAGGCCGCCGTCGCCGTGGGCCTGGCATTGAGGAGTATCGGGGACAAATGATACGAATCAATTTATTGCCCTTCAGGGCGGCAAGGAAGAAGGAGAACATAAGAAGGCAGATCAGCATTTATGTTCTCAGCGTGGGCTTTCTGTTCATCGTGATGATTTATTTTTTTCTCCAGCTCAACAGCACGCTGAACGGACTCAGAGCGGAAGAGCAGAAGCTCCAGGCCGAGCTGAAAACCTATGAGGCGACGATTAAAAGGATCGCCGAGCTGGAAAAGAAGATCAAGGAGATCAGGGCCAAGCTGGACGTGATTAAAGAGTTGGAGAGGAACAAAACAGGACCTGTCCGCCTCCTCGACGAAATCGCCACTGCGGTTCCGAAGGACAAGCTATGGCTGACATCGCTCAAAGAGTCAGGGGGAATGCTTACGCTCACAGGCACGGCCATGGACAATGAAACCGTTGCTCTTTTCATGACCAACCTCGAGCAATCGGAGCACGTGTCCACCGTGGATTTACAGAGTAGCCGATTGAGGAACCTGCCCGAGCACAGGTTGAACGTGTCCGATTTCGTCCTCGAATGCAGGACCTATTCCTTTAAGGAAAAAGGGACTGAACCTGCGGCAGGCAAGAGATAACAGGGGCGGTTAGAGTATGGACAAAGGCTCTTTTACAGAAAAAGTTGAAAAGATCAAAATGCCTTACAGGCTTGCGATCCTGGCAGGTACGATCATCCTTCTCGTGGGGCTTTTTGTTTGGTTTATCTATATCCCGAAAAGCGAACAGATCGACGCTTCCCGACAGGAGATCAAAAGGCTTGAGGCAAGGTTGAACCAGGCCAAGATAAAGGCCAGGGATTTGAAGAAATTCGAAGAGGAATTTGCCGAGGTGGAAGTCCAATTCGCGGAGGCGCTCAGCCTTCTCCCAAACACCAAGGAGATTCCTGCCCTGCTGAAAACCGTCACCCAGCTGGGAACAGACTCTCAACTCGAGTTTGTTCTCTTCAGCCCCCAAAGAGAAAGGCCCAAGGATTTTTACATTGAAATACCGGTCTCCATTCAGGTAAGCGGTGCTTATCACAACGTGGCCATATTTTTTGACAAGGTGGGCCGGATGGATCGGATCGTCAACATCCTCAATGTGGACATGAAGCCGGTCAAGGACCGGTCCACGATTCTGACGACCAAGTGTGACGCCGTAACCTATCGATTCAGAGGTGAAACCGATGCTCCGCAGCAAGCTAAAAGGTAGTCTTTTCCTGACCCTGGCGATGTGTTTTCTAGCGTCCGGGGCGGAATCTTCCCAGGAAGAAGGAGTGTACAAGTCGACTCTTCCGCCCAAGCCGACAGGGGTCGAGCCGCTGACGGCCTCAGTTGCGTCTCTAACCGGTGAGGCGCAGTCTGTCTATGATCCTGCCGGCAAGACGGACCCCTTCAAGTCCTTTATTCTTGAGCAGGAGGAGATGGCCGAAAAGGTCAAAAGGAAGCCCAGGACTTATCTTGAGACCCTCGACTTGTCCCAGTTGGAGCTCATTGCGATCATTACCGGCCCCCGGGGGAATTATGCCATGGTCCGCGATTCCAAGGGTGTCGGCCATGTCATTGTGAAAGGAACGGCCGTCGGAACCAATGGCGGCGTGGTGGACAAAATCACCGACAAAGAAGTGACCATCCGGGAAGAGTATCAGGATTTCCGGGGAGCGACACAATTCAAAGACGTTTCCAAGAAATTGCCCTCGCTTATGTGAGCATGCCTGTGCTAAAGTTGGAACCTGAAGGGCCGAATTGGGGCAAAGCCCCTTAGTTATTTTTAAGGAGAGAATCCATGGGGAAGATGGCGAGCCTGCTGAAAAAGGGATGGTCCTTTCTTGCATACGGGACGGTAGCGGGTTTCATGATGACCGGGTGCGCCACGCTCCCGGAGAACCAAGCCGCCAGGGAAAAGGCCCAGGCACCGGTGATACAGTCTGTCGAGGTGCGCCCCTCTGCGAACGGGGTGGTGGTGGAATTCGTAAGCTCAGAGCCGGCCCCTTTCACAGCATTCAAACTTCTTGACCCCACAAGAATCGTTGTCGATGTGCGGGGAGAACTTGCCGATTCGCTGCCCCGATCAAGAGACGTGAACGTCGCAGGAGTGACGGATATCCGCCTGGAAGAAGGCAAAACCCAGTCCATGTCCAGCCGCGCGGTTATCGGCACGAATCGGCCCGTGGATTTTGACGTGACGAGTTCTGAAAACATCATCACCGTGACCATCACACCCGAAACAGACGCAGCCGCGCTGATCGAAACCGTACAGGGGGCTCCGTCGCCGGATGAAAGAAAAGAGCCGGTTACAGCCCCGGTCACGCCCCAAGATCCGAGAATCTTTTTCAAGGGGCGCCCGAGCGATCTCACGCAAATCCTGGGCCTTGATTTTACCTTGCTGGACCATGGGAAATCCAGGCTCATTGTCACCACAGACAAGAAAGCGCGGTATGATCTGAACCAGAAAGGCCCGAAGAACCTGGTTCTCAACATTCCCCAGTCCACCATCCCGCCGCTCATCATGAGGCACATGGATTCCAAGTACTTTGAGGGCGCGGTGGAATTAGTCAAAACGTCCCTCTCGCCCGGAGACCAGGGGGTTTCCATCGCCATCTCCCTTCGGGAAATGGTGCCTTTTCATGTGAAACAATCTGAAACGGAACTCACGATTGATTTTGGGCCCTCATCCCTCCAGCCTCCGGAAAAGAGAATTGTGCCGTTGAAACAGGCCCAGGCGACGGCGTTCCCGGCCGATGCATCGGCCCCTGCGCTTTTGCCGGTGGTTCCTCCTTCTCAAACCGTCACCCACATGCAAATGCCGGTGCAGCCTCAGATGCCCGGAGTTCCGGGAATGCCTCCCCCCCCGTCGCCCCTTTTCCCAGGCGTGGTGAAGCAGTACACGGGCGCGTCCATGACCATGGATTTTGTCAACGCGGATGTGACGAACATTCTCCGGCTCATTGCCGAAGTGAGCAATTTGAACATCGTCTGGGGCCCGGAAGTGAGAGGCACGGTCTCGATGCGCCTGAAAGAAGTGCCCTGGGATCAGGCCCTGGACCTTGTCCTGGACAACAACAACCTGGCTATGAGGAAGCAAGGAAATGTCATCTGGGTGACCACCAGGGCCCAGATGGCCCAGATTGAGGCGGAGGAGAGGAGAAAAATCCAGGAATACGAAGCCAGGCTCGAAGCGGAAAGAAAGAAGATCATCGAGGAAAAAGAGAAGGAAAAAGAGCTGGAACCCCTGATTACCGAATACATTCCTGTGGATTTCGCCAAGGCGAGCGATATCCTGCCGCTCCTTTCCGTAAGCGAAACCGGCAAGACCCGGGGGGGGAAGCTCAGTGTGGATGCAAGAACCAACATGATCATCATGACGGACATTGGTTCGAACGTCAAGGACGCGAAGGACACTGTGAAGATCTTTGACACCCCCGTCAAGCAGGTCATGATCGAGGCCCGGATCGTGGATGCCACGGATGATTTCACCAGGGATCTGGGTTTGAGGTGGGACAACATTCAGGTTCAGAGGCGGAGCAATACGGGCGTCCCATTTACGGCTTTTTCCGCTCCGCCGACCGCCGGTGATCCGGGCGGCTTTCCACCGGGCGGACGGTTGACAAGTCCCGGGTTCAGTTCCAACTCACCCGCTGCGTGGGCGCCTAACCTGGGGCTTGTCTTCTCCAAGCTCAGCGCCTCCGGGCTGACAGCGACTCTTCTGGACGCAAAGCTCGCTCTGTCCGAGGCGGAGGGGAAGACCAAGATCATATCCGCCCCAAAGGTCATCGCCATGAACGGTCAGGCCGCCACAATCAGCAGGGGGGATTCCATTATCATTCCAGCCACGGAGAATGTGGCATCAGAGACCCTCGACGCCACCCTGTCCCTGGAAGTGACGCCGACGGTAAGCTATAACAACTACGTTTCCCTGGATGTGAAGGTCACCGATGACAATGCCCCAAGCAACGTCAGGATCCTCAAGAAATCTGTGTCTACAAAACTGATGGTCCGGAGCGGGGACACGGTAGTCATCGGCGGCATCTATACGGAAAACGAATCGCTGAACGAAGATGGGATTCCCGGACTCAGGCGAGTTCCCTTGCTCGGTTGGCTCTTCAAGGCTCGGAGCACGAGCCTCCAAAAAACGGAGCTCCTGATCTTTTTAACGCCGACGGTCATTCCGAGCCTAGCTGCACGCTAAAACCCTCCCCGATTCATCCTCGTGGGAACCCGCCCCTCTCTCCCAGATTGGGGGGAGAGGGGCTTTTTTTCCTGGGATTTTGAGCTGGGTATTCAGTGGCGGCTGCGAAGGGCCGAGATTCAAAAACCCGGCCTAAAAGGCGTTCATCCCATTGAGTTTACCCAGGATTCCGGGAATGTCACTCATGCCTTCGGCGTGAAAATCCGTTTCAAGGGCTCTGTTCTTGAAGGCGACAAAGGGAACGAATGCCGCCCTGGCCGTTTCCCAGTCCACTGCCGAATCGCCGATGTAGAGCGCTTCCTGAGAGCCTATGGAGAAGAATCGGAGAATCTTCAGCAAAGACTCGGGGTGGGGTTTGGGCTTCTCCACGTCCAGAGAAGAAACCACGATATCAAAGAACTTGTCGAGACCATTCACTTCGAGAACTTTGCCGATCGTGTTGCTCCTGTTTGTCGCCACGGCCAGTCCGAACTTGGGCTTGAGGGTTTGCAGAAGTTCTTTGAGCCCGGGCTCCACGATCATGTCCTTAATAAAGGGCGTGTAGTCCATTTCCCAACGGTAGGCCTGGGCCTGTTCGAGACAAGGGCTCCCCTCGAAAATGTGCCGGATCGATTCATCCGCCGTGTGCATATGCACATAGTCGATCTGGTTTTCACTCATGGGGGGGAGTCCGAAACGAGAGAGGAGATGGTTGTAGAAATGGATGTTCGCCTTTCGGGAGTCGAACATCACGCCGTCGCAATCAAAGACCACTGCCAGGATTTGTTTTAATGGATGCTGCACCGAAGTCCTTATCCGGGGTTCCTTGAGTTTGGTTGATGCTTTGGCTTACCTTTCAAATAGTGTTCAGGGGTTCAGTGTTCAGCGTTCAGGGAAGATGAAATCTGTCCTCGCAGATTTCATATAACGCCACTTCAAGATCCTGAGGTACACCCGCCCGGGCACTTTCCAGTCTCCGACCTCCGCCCTTTCAGTTCTGAACACTGAACACTTATCATAAATCCGCGGGTATGGATAAGGACCCCCAGGCAGGACAGGCTCTGCATGGGAATGAAGGAAATGGCCTGTCGACAGACCCCTGTCAATACTCGGAATACTTTGATCTGGACGATATCGCTGACGGCTCGTTTTCGGACCGGTCTTCTTCATGCATGTGCATCAAGGTCTTGATCAAGGCCACGAAAAGTCCGCAACCGACCACGATAAGGGCCAGGTAAAGAAAGCCCATGAACACTGCGTAGTCGATATTCCACTGCCATTCAAAAGAAAAAGGGGTCATGCATTCCCTCCAAAACCCTATCCATTAACCGCGGCATTCAATTCCTTCTCTTTTGGGAACAGGGGCAGATACCGGTACGACGCGGAAAAGAGAAGCATCCCATAGCCGATGACGGCCATCGCGATACCCCACTCCTGCCAGGTGGGCAGGTAGCTCCAGAACCTGGCAAAGGGCATGACGGGGATGGCCAGAGTCAAAATGATAAAGTTGAACCGGTTTAGAACGATCCCCGTGCAGTTGAGGAGACAGGCCAGGATGAGCAGCCCCTGGTTCTGCCGTGCCTGAGGAGTCACCAGGATGATAGCCGGGATGATCCCGCAGACGATGATCTCCATCCCCAAAAGCCAGGCGCCGTAGGGTCCTTCCCGGAAGAAATCCATGAAAGTGAGTCCTGCACTGGGAACGATGCCATGCGCCCAACCCAGGGTGTCGACAATCTTCAAAACCAGGTAACCCGCCAAAAGCCACCCCGAGATCTTGGCGAGCAGTTGGATCGTTCCATCGGGAACCAGTTTCTTCCGGCTGATTGCTTCCGTCAGCTTGGTGCAAAGGATCGTAAAACAGGGACCCGCTGCGATGGCTGAGAA
>JAWOJI010000323.1:0-4896 GCA_046481735.1 Desulfatiglandales bacterium
GAAACCACGGCGACCGAAGAATCTATGGCGTCAAGCCGGCAATGATCATCGGCTAAGGCAAAAAATATAACGGTGGTAACCGTTGCAATGAAGCCGGACGAAAAAACAAAGGGAAAAAAGACCGGTGAAGTGAAGTGGCCTTTCTGGTCCTGTTATGAGTATTTCAACAGTTTTTGTTGCGGTATAGGGCAGTCGCGTGATCCTATACTTTCCTGGTAAACGGAAAGCCAAAAAGCCAAGGGAGGAGACTCTGCGTATGGATAGAATCACTATGGATATATTGAAGCAAGCGTTTCTGGAGCGCCATTCCGGCTGGTGTGTCTCGCTTTTCATGCCGACGCACCGGACGGGAAGGGAGATGGAACAGGATCCCATTCGTTTTAAGAACCTGCTTCGGGAGGCGGAAGAAAGCCTTACGGGAAAAGGTTTGCGCGATTCCGAGATTCAGGAGTTGCTCAAAGGGTCCCGGGGGCTTTTGCAGGATCGGACTTTCTGGCAACGGCAAAGCGACGGCCTGGCCGTATTTGTTTCCGCAGAAACATTACACTTTTTCAGACTGCCGATGGCCTTCAAGGAACTGGCGGTGGTTTCCCATCGTTTTCATGTAAAACCGCTCCTTCCGGTTTTAACCAGTGACGGTACGTTCTACATCCTCGCAATCAGTCAAAATCAGTTGAGGCTTCTGGAGGGGACACGGCACTCGGTGGATGCAATCGATCTGGAAAATGTGCCTAAAAATCTTTCGGAAGCCTTCCCCGATGCGTTTCCGGAAAAGGAGCTGCAATTCCATACAGGTACGTATTCGGGGTCAGGAAACCGGCCGGCCATGTTCCATGGACACAACATCAGAAACGACATCAAGAATCGCATCATGCAATGGTTCCGCATGATCGATAAGCAATTACGCGGTTTTCTATCAGACGGGCAGCCTCCTATGGTGTTGGCCGGGGTCGACACCCTTTTCCCTCTCTACAAAGAAGTCAATACCTACCCGCACCTGATGCACGGTAAATTTGTTCTGGTTTTTTGTCTACGCCGTGGTGGTTTTCCGATTGGCGAGAATCGGACGCAATGAGCATCTGAGTTGTTTTGGCTCATGGTGGAAAGTATTTTTGGGCAGCCTGCAAGCAAGAACAAGTGAAACTCCCACTTGTTCTTGCTTGCAGGCTTACGGATGAACAACACGAATCCTGTGATCTGGCCGAAGGCAAGGTTTCATCTCAGGGGCAATAGGTTGCAGGGGTACCGGAGTCTATGTGGGGAATCCGGGTAAGCGCTTTTTTAGAGGCGAGCGGAAGCGCAAGAGTTTTTGGTCATCCGCAAGTAATCGAAGACCAAGCGGACATTGCACGTGAGTTCTCGCATTTTCTGTGCGACGCTGCGCACACGCTTAGCTTTGATGACTCCGATCACAAAGCGGCGGAGGCGAGAGATGTTTTCCGGGCCATAGCCGGTGCGTATCCGGCTGCGGTCTTCATCGAAATTCCAGTCCAGGATGTAGTGGCAGCTGTTCTCAATGCTCCAGTGGCCGCGATTGATGTCAAGGAGGCGTTGGGCATTTGCTTCTTCCGGTGTTCGACTGGTGATTGCGTAGGCGATATCGGTTGATTCTTTCCCGCTCTTTTTCTCTATGGAGTTTCGTTCGATGAGAAACGCTTGCCTGACGTGGGGAAAGTTGAGGTAGTGGTTGAGTTCGGAGGTGGTCCAGATTTTTCGGGTTTCGATCCGGCCGTGATCCGGAGGATCGTAAGCAATGAAATCCGGATCCTTTCGTTCCTTGAAATACAGTTGGATGTCTTGAAAGAGTGTGGCTTGATTGCCTTTGACAGTGAAGTGGTAATGGGCTTTACGCTGCAGGCATAAATAATCGGCGAGCTTGCGTTGAGTGAGCAGGGCGTCTGCGGTAATGTCTTTGCCTTGTAAATCGATGGCATCAAGCAAGGGGATTGCCATCCCGATTTCGTTGGTACGCTTGAGTTCTTCATCGCCCTCTACGGGCAAGGAGCCGACTTTTTTTGGGTGTAGGAGGCTTTGCTTTGATGACCGACCACGCTCATGATGTGAGCTTGATATCCTTCTTCATCAATAGCATTGCGCATGGTCTTGCCGTCTATGGCCAGACTTTGATCCTCTTTGCCATAGGCTTGATTCCAGCGTTGAAGGGCACGGTCCAGATGCACAGGGTCCACGCGGATCAGAACATCGCGGATGATGGAGAGGCTGGGAACAAGGTAGCGACCCTTTTCCCTGCGGCAGTCGAAACGTTCTCTGGCTTTCTGGCCAAGGCTCTCAGCCCAATCCGAGATGGCCAGATATCCCCGCATTCCACACAGGATCGCCCCGGTTGCGATGGCCAGGACTGTGGGAAGGGAATGACGCCTTCCTTGAGCGCGGCGGGGGTCGGGAATGTCCCTGAAGAAATAGGGCAAGGATCTCATCTGTTCGGCTCTTAGCATGATCTTGGGGCCTCCTTTGCGATAAAGTGGGTCGAGAATCGATTCAGATAAGAGGGATCGCGCATTGGCCTGCAAGGGCTTGAGGAATACCATTTTTGGGGACTCAGCCTTGTTGCTGTACCCTTGGCGGGTCCTGCGAAAGCCTTTGGTGTCGCCCACATAGAGCCAATTTGAGGCCTTATAGACGGTTCCATGGAATCGCTGAGGATCCACGAAGGTTTCCAAGAGCAACAGTGGATGGCCGAAGCTCTGCTGCCAGTCGTAAGGCAGTCTTTTTTGGCACAACGACAGGATGCGAGAGGCTAAATTGAAAACATGGTATTCTGGAAAGATCAGAAAACGGCTGTTATTGGTCACCAGATGTAAGCGATCATACTGATGGCGCAAGTCCCAGCCGATCCAGCGATCCCGTGCTGCACACTTCCAGGCAGGGGTGGAAAAGCTCACAAGAGCGACCCATTCACCCTGCCAGGAGGCGAGGTACCAAAGAGTTTCACCGATTTTGGGTAGGGAACCCAGGTAATGATGCTTCTGCATCTGTTCCCGGTAATGGGGTTCTTCGAAGGGACGAACAGGACGGACAACAATTTCTTGTAGGTTCAAGACGATCAAACCCCCGGATGAAATGCGACGCTCTCAAACTTTCATATATCATCCGGAAGAGTTTGTCCAGAATTAAATGCAACTAATCTACAATTTTATCCTTATAAGTGAGCACAATTTCACCCTGACCCAGCGCCCAAGAGGTAAAGACCCAAAAGCTGCTATTCTATGTCCTGGGGTAAAAGAGGCAGCGGATAGCACAAAAAACAGGGCAGTGTGCACAATTTTCTGTGCATCGGCCTCCTTCCCTTCGCTACTCCCCTTTCACTCAGTAAGAATGCTTTTACCAAGACCCTTTTCAGGCGGGCATCTTGGGCGACCTCCAATTCCATTAGAAAGTAACTTTGAGATGGCATGTTTATTGCTCAAAGTTTATTATGGGGAGGAATCAAAAGGTCAAAATGGACCGTCATCTGTCGGAAGTCCAGAATACTGCAAGCGACACAGCTGAAATTATCAATGTGGCCATCAAGTGCACTGCCTTTGTATTAAGACGGGCTCAAGAACTGCCCCAAGACAAGCAGAAACCTATGCTGGCAATCGTTAAGGATCTGATCTCAATGGAAGCGGATAAAAAGGGGTTGAGCACTTAAAGTGGGTTGATGCATCCTGGAGCCTGGGCACCTTCGGGACTGATTGCAGAAAACTTCTTATGTGTCGTCAACAGTTGATCGATGCCATCCTGCTAATGGCTGTTTGGTGTTCCATTTCCGTTAGGAGCCAAAGCCAACACTGGGAGCAGGCATTCGAAAGGGTTGGGGTGCCAGTGTTTCTTGTGCCCCATCGATACCATCCGCAGATTCAAAGGAGACAGAGAGAGTGAACAGAAAAGAAAAGCTCAAAGTAGCTCTCAAAATCCTTCGTAAGCATGGGCACGAAGGAACATCTGTGACGCAAAAATTCAAGAGTGAGTACCCATTCCTGAATGACATCTTGAAGGAGATGTTGATAGAAGCCCAGGTATTTCTTGAAATGAGTGACGGTGAATTTGAACGCAAGATTCTGAGATCCATGTCCTACGACTCGTTCAAAGCCCTCATTTTCTATTATGCAGAAGCACAGCTCAAGAATGGAAACCTGACAAAGCCAGTCCACGCAATATCCGGTGATCATCCCCTGACATTCCAGTCAGCAACACCACACTAGATTGAAACTCATCACAAGACAATTCCACCCCTGTCTTGCCGAAATCCTAGCCTTCCTTTCTCAAGAGAACGTTCACCCAGTACTCATTGGGTCGATCCTTTCTCAGATCTTCAGAGATCCACATCTTTACAACTGACAGGTTCGGGATACCTTCCAGTAACGAAGAAAATGAAGTTTCGTCATACGAATTGAAGAATCTTTTACCTCTCATGTCTTCAGATGCTCCATGTTTAAAGGAAGCATACAGAAAACCTTTTGGCTTCAAGGAATCAACCAGCTTCCCCAAGGTGGTGAGCATATCAGTCTTCGGAACATGAAGCAGGGATGCACAAGCCCATACTCCCTCAAATTCATTCCTGAAGCAGACCTCATTGAATGAAAGCTGAAATACCTGCTGCTCCAAAAGATGTGAGCTTAGTCTGACCAGCTCAGCCGATGCGTCAAAGGCTGTGACGTTAAAGCCCTGTTTCTTGAAGTAAAGGCTGTCTCTTCCAGACCCGCAGCCAGCGTCCAGGATCTTTCCCCGGTGTGGCAAGAGTGCCAAGAAAGGACCGTATAGCTCAATCATATCTAAGCCAATGGTTTCATCGAAATATGCTTTGGCGTTCTTTTCGTAGTATTCGATTGTGTCCATTGCTAGTTTAGAATGCGAAATCATATTCAAGCCGTGGTCTCCATCTGTGAACAAGCA
>JAWOJI010000465.1:0-2676 GCA_046481735.1 Desulfatiglandales bacterium
TGAAGAGCAGGTCCAGCCGACCGAAAACTTCCTTCGTTTTCGCGAACAGGGCGCGCACGGAGTCAGGATCGCTCACATCGGCAGGAACCACCAGCGCTTGAGCGCCTGAAGCCCCTGCATCCTTTGCGGTGTTTTCAAGAGGCGTCCTGCGCCGGCCGGCAAGGACCACGCGGTACCCGTTCTTCAGAAGCGTGAGCGCCACGGTTCTTCCGATGCCGCTGCCCGCCCCGGTGATAAGGGCGACTTTTTCCAAGCCATTCATTTTCCAACCTCCCGTGCTTCTTTTGCGAAGATCTCCTCCATCTCCCGGCGAAAGCGAACTGCCTGACTGGGTTCGGCAGCCACGGCCGCCCAGGTCACCGGCCTTCCGGCACCCGGCGGCGCCCGAGGCGACCAGGGCCGGCAAGAATTCGAATGACCAAAATAAAAGAACTCAGCACAGTTCCTGTTTGTTTCAGAATTTGTATCAGTTCAGCTGTTTCAAAAAGCTCTAAAGATCATGGTGCTCTTTCTTGCGCGACTGGTGGGAAGGCGCCGTCTTTTCACGGTTTATCCATGGGGGAAACCCCTGGCCCCGAGCGAGCGCGAGGGGAACAACGGGAGGGGGCAAAACTCCCCCGTGGAGAAACCGTAGAAAAGACCAGCCTGGGAGCCTCGGAGCAAAAGAAAGAGAGCCATGATCTTAATCACCGTACCATACAGCTGAAGAGATACCAGACTTTCAAAATTGTCATTCTGACACTTGTCCGCCGTCACCGAGCCTACTCCTCCTTTGCCATCATGGCCATGAACTTCTCCCGGCTGATCTTCACATAATCCCGGTCTCTTGAAAACACTTCCAGGGTCACCGTGTCGTTGTACCCGATGCCTCTCAGCGCTTTGGCGATTGCCGGAAAACCCACCGACCCTGCACCGATAGGCAGGTGGCTGTCTTCTTTTCCGAAATTGTCGCTTGCGTGAATGTGTCCGATGCGATCCGGAAACATCTCGACAAAGCGCAAAAACCGGGTGCCTTCCGAGTCCTGGATATTTGCGTGCCCTGTATCCAGGGTCAGGTTGAGGGTAGGCAATTTTGCGAGGATTTCCCGGAATTCCTCCGGATCGACAAGCCAGCGGGCTTCGGGGAACATGTTTTCGAGGCAAAGACAAAGCCCAAGGCTGTGGGCCTTCTCGACGATGGCTTCAAGGCTTCTCAGCGCATATTTCTCCGCCCTATCCCTGACCATCAACCCCAATCCCCGGATGTAGCTTGGGTGCAACACCACTTTCAGCGGCTGGAGAACGGCCGCAACTTCGAGAGAGAACATGACCTCCTCAATGGAAGCCCGCCTGATGCTGTCCGTCAGGTCGGCCGTGGAGATGAAAGTGGGGAGATGACAGACCAGCCCAAGTTCGAAGCGGCCGAGGGCGCCAAGGATGGCATCCTTTTGAGCATCCACAACGCCGTAGTGCGCCTGCGGCGCATCCATGGTGAGTTCTGCAAAATCAAACCCCATTTCACCGATGCTCTCGATCTCTTCAACGACGGGCCGCACCGGAGAATTCATCGCACCGTAAAGCATAAGAACCTCCTCTGGCAGCTTCGCAGGAAGCCGCACCCTTTTGGGCTGAAAGATCATACCCCGTCGCTCCCCGCTTGTCGACACCCTTTCACTCGCGAAATCGCTGCCGCAGATTCCCTCAGATGCTCCAATCGTGAGTGGGATTTCATCGGAAACGGCAATCCGGCTTGCCACGGCAAGTCATTCTTGAGCCGCCATTGGCGGCCCGAAGGATCTCTTTGAAACAACGCGAGATTCCTCGTAAAAGCCTTTTTGACAAAAGGGCAGTTATTTGCGATGATCAGTAAAGTTTTCATCGATGGGAATCAGTTACAACAGGAAGAATCCGGCGTTCCAAAAACCGTGAGTTTATCCCAGCCCCCAATACCGTGAAGGAACTCCTATGAAAAGGGTTTTCAAGAAAAGCAACGATTTCAACGAAGCGGAAGAATGGGACATCCTTCAAAATGTGCGTTTGACTCCCGAGGAGAGGCAAAAGGCCGCGGCCGAGCTGCGAAAAAGGGTATTTGGGAAAAGAATTCCGGCAATCCGAAAGGCGCGGGACAAGGGATGAAAGCGTCTTACTTCTCCAAAGACGTTCAAGATTTCCTAAAGCTGCTGGCAGACCATGATGTGAAGTACCTCATTGTGGGTGGCGAAGCCGTAATTTATTATGGTCACGCGCGCCTAACGGGTGACATAGATTTTTTCTACCAGTCCACCAAGAAAAATGCAGCTAAGCTCTATAGAGCTCTGGACGAGTTCTGGGGTGGCGATATACCGGGGATAAGCGCACTGGAAGAACTTATGGAACCGGGACTCATCCTGCAATTCGGCGTGCCGCCGAATCGCATTGATTTAATCAACCGCATAAGCGGCATCTCTTTTCAGGAGGCATGGAAGGGGAAAAAAATTACCAGCATAGAGATAGGGGGGAGAGAAATACGGATTCATCTGATTGGACTGAAGGAGCTCATCAAGAATAAGGAAGCGATAGGGCGTCCCAAAGACTTGGAGGATCTTAAGTATCTAAAAAGGCAAAGGGAAACACTCTGACGTACTTGTAAGATTTTGCCACCACCGAATATATCTGCTTGACTTTGAAATTCTTTTCTTTTATTCTCCACCCATTCAT
>JAWOJI010000467.1:0-4312 GCA_046481735.1 Desulfatiglandales bacterium
TTGCTTGATCACCCTCTTTGACGGGAGCGGACGTGTAGCCGCTCTCGGCAGGTGGTGCAAGGCGCAAGGCGGGGCGGATGCCGTGATCTTCCTCATCTTCCTGGCCTCGGGCTTGATCCTGAACAATGAGCAGATCAGGAAGGGGCTCGGGGATCTCAAAGGCACCGTTCTGGCTCTCCTCGTCATCTTCGTCATGGCTCCCGTCGTTGCCTATGCGATCAGTGCCCTTCCCATGGATCGGGGAATCAGAATCGGGCTTTTTCTGGTGGCGGTCACTCCGACCACCATGACCAGCGGGGTCGTCATGACCGGGGCTGCGGGAGGAAACATGGCCCACGCGCTCCTGATCACCGTCCTCGCAAACGGCATGAGCATGCTGACCATCCCCTTGTCCCTGAGCGTGCTCCTGGGCGTCGGCGGGGAGGGGGGCGCCGTCTCCATTGAGAAAGGAAGGATGATGTTGCAGATCGGGTTTCTTGTTTTGGCGCCTCTTCTCACCGGGATGCTGTTGCGTCCCAGGAGACCGGGCCTTGCCGGCGGGCTCAGGAAGGGTGTCCCGATTTTCACACAGTCCATGATCCTTGCGATCGTCTGGATGGGCCTTTCAGGGGCGAAGGAGGCTGTTTTGGGAGGCGGCGCCGGCACCCTTCAGGTTTTCGCTTTCGCTTTCCTGTTTCATGCCCTCCTGTTGGTCGTGGCCTTTGCGCTTGTCATGCTTTTTCGCGTGGGGCCGGGAAGAAGAGAGAGCGTGATCTTCATGGGAGGGCAGAAGACCCTGCCCCTTGCCGTGCTCCTTCAAACGACCCTTTTCCCGGAACACGGCCTTGCGCTGGCCTTTTGCGTGATCCATCACTTCGTCCACCTGATGATGGACGGGTATCTTGTCAACAGGCTGGGGCGATAAAACCTTTGGTTGCTTCACGACGTTGCAGTGACAAAGGTGCAAAGGCACATAGGCACAAAGCAGAAAAGGACTCAGAAAGTGACATGGCTTTGCCCCTTTGCTGCTTTGTCCCTTTGTCCCTCAAGCCGGCTGCTTCAGCCGGCGGCTGTTGGTTGCTTCCTCATCTTTGCTACTGCGTCCGCCAAGGCGTTCGACCCCCCCACGTTGCCCGGGAAGACGACATAAGGGACAGCGTGGAAGCGGGTTTCCTGCCCCAGCCTCCAAACGGGCACGCCGGGCATGATTTGCCCAAGAACGAGGGCTTTCCTGACGCCCAGCCCCTTTGTCGCAATGTCGCTTGCCGTGATCCCTCCTTTTGCCACGAGGTAGCGGGGCTTCGTGGAGAGGCGCCTGACCAGCGAAGTCAGTGCCTCGGAAACCCGACTCCCGATGGAGAGGTTTTCTTCCGCCAATCCCGTGATCAGTTTCCGGCTGGTATAGACGACCACGTCCTTGCCCTTCTGGAGGTCTTTTTCAGCCAGGTCCAAAACCCTGTCCGTTTCAGCTATATTTCGGCCGTCGTCAAGAACGGCGTCGACATCCATTTCAATGCCGACAATCCCAGGCAATCTCAGCAGTTCATGAAGCTGCCGGGTCGACCGCTGCACATGGGAGCCTACGAGCGTCAACCCACCTCCCGCCCCGCCCAATGCCAGGTCTTCACGGGAGAGGAGCGGTCGGGGTGAAAGCCCGGCCCTGACCTGCACAAAGGAGGCGGCTGTCCTGTAAAGGAAGCGACAGCCCAGAGCCTCCGCCCTGAGCAATCCCAGAACAAACACTTCCAGGTCGCGGTAGCTTGCCGCATTTACGATACACACCCTGCCGTCATGGAGATCCATCAAACGCTCTGTAACCTGGTTTGGGCCGGCTTCTCGAAGGTCCTCAATGGAGATGGAATGAACCTCTTTGGCAGAGACTCGTCCATGGGTCTTTTCCTCGACCCACTGCCTGAGGTTGGAGGCAGAGTACCCGAAGACCTTGTCCCGGGCGAAATCCGTTTGTGCGGCGGGGACAAGCCACCCTTGTTCATCCACATAGTGAACATCATGGATCGTGTAACGGCCCCCTTCCAGGAAAAACGGCACGATAAGCCACCCGGCGATGTCCTGGGAAAGGCCTTCGGCCAGGGCTTCCAGTTCGCCGGGAAAATGGCCGCGCAGGGTTGAATCGCTTCGGCTCACGACCACATATCGTGATCCGTTTCTTGCGGCCGCCTCTTGAAGGTTTTGCGCGATTTCAACGGTCATCGAGCGGGCGGCGGACAAGGGAAGGCTCCTGGAATTGGTCAGAATGTAGAAGGTGGGGGCATCATCCTGCAGGGCGGAGCCGAGATTTTCCACAGACCACTCCGTGAGGATGGAAACCCCGTGAACAGTCTGTGTCCCAGTGGGATCGTCATCCAGAACCACGACCTTTGTCTGACTTGCATTAACCTGTTCCTTGATGGCCTGGCGAAGGCTCTGAGGCCAATCAGGAGGCAGGGTGCCGAGAAATTCATCCTTCCTGATGCGCTTGTTATGATCCATCATTTTAGATCCCCAATCCGGTGGCGCCAAAGGTCATGGTGCCGAGTGTGATCCGCGAGACAACCAGCCCGGAGGAACCAAGAGAGCGATATTTCATTTTTGCCTCCTTGCCGAAGATTTCCTGGCAACGACTTCTTCGACCGCTTTGACGATGTGATTCGCCGAGAGACCATACTTTTCGATCAGATCCAGGTAGGGGCCCGACTCGGTAAACGTGTTACCCACACCGATAATCCTCATGGGAATGGGATGGTGTTCCGCAAGCAACTCCGCCACGGCGCTGCCAAGACCTCCGAAGCGGATGTTGTTTTCGGCCGTCACAATGGCGCCGGTTTCCCCGGCAACCGCTAGGATGGTGTCGACATCAAGAGGTTTCAGGGTGTGGCAGTCGATAACCCGCACATCCAAGCCCCTTGCCGCCAGAGCCTCCGCTGCGACGAGAGCCTGGGCGACCAGATCCCTGATGGCAATGATGGCGGCATCCTTTCCCTCACGTAAAGTCACCGCTTTTCCTATTTCGAACGGGTAATCCGCATCGAAAAGGACCGGAACAGGATCTCGGGTGAAACTCAGATACACGGGCCCGGCCCATTCGGCTGCGGCCCACACCGCCAGTTTTGTCGTGGCGGGGTCGGCAGGAGCAATGACGGTTGAGTATGCGATGGCGCGCATGATGGAAAGATCCTCCTGCCCCTGGTGGGTGACGCCGTCAGGTCCAGGGGTGATCCCGCTGTGGCTGGCTGCGATCTTCACATTCAGACGGGGATAGTGAATGCTGTTTCGCACCTGATCGAGGGCTCGCATGCTTGCGAACACCGCATAGGTCGTCACATAGGGGACGAGTCCTGTGGTGGCCATTCCTGCGGCTGCCGCCATCATGTTTTGCTCTGCGATGCCGAAATTGAAAGCCCGCTCCGGGAAACGGGCTGCGAATTTGTTCGTGCCCACCGATTTTGAAACATCGGCATCCAGCACAACCACCAGGGGATTTTTTTCTCCAAGTTCCAGGACGGCTTCAGCGTAGGCGCCGCGGGTCGGCTGCTGAACAGCCCTTGTGAGAAGCTCTTTCGAACGGAGCAAGGAGACGGTTTCGGGACGAAGATATCGATAGGGGGACGGCAGACTAGATTTCACAAGCACACCTCCTGATCTCCTCAAGGGCGCATTCCGCCTCTTCCTTGCAGGGGGCCTTCCCATGCCATTCCACGACGTTCTCCATGTAAGACACCCCTTTGCCTTTCACCGTGTGTGCTATAATCATGGTGGGCGCTCCCTTGTCGGCTCTCGAGGCTTCCAGGGATTGCACCACCTCTTCCATGTTGTGGCCGTCGATTTCAACCACCTTCCAGCCGAAGGCGAGCCACTTGTCCGCAAGCGGTTCGATGGGCATTACGTCCACAACGCAGGCGTCATTCTGCAGCCGGTTGCGGTCTACGATCGCAGTCAGGTTGTCCAACTTCCACTTGGAGGCTGCCATGGCAGCCTCCCAGATCGAACCTTCCTGAGTTTCCCCATCCCCGATGACGACCCAGACATGGTAGAGTTTTTTGCGAAGCTTTCCGCTCAAGGCCATGCCTACCCCGACGGATAAACCGTGGCCGAGAGATCCCGTCGTCATGTCGATGCCCGGGGTCTTGCGCATGTCCGGATGGCCCTGGAGGATGCTGTTCAACTTTCGCAGGGTGGCCAGGTGGGATTTGTCGAAGAATCCTTTTTCCGCCAGTGCTGCGTACCAGACCGGGCAGGCGTGGCCCTTGGAGAGGATGAAGCGGTCCCGGTCAGGCCAGGCGGGATTTTTCGGATCGATTTGCATGACCCGAAAGTAAAGCGCTGTGACGATGTC
>JAWOJI010000059.1:0-6838 GCA_046481735.1 Desulfatiglandales bacterium
AGCGGAGCGGCACAATCCGTTGTGTCGCCTCCAAGCTTTGCAAGAGCATGTTTGAGTGCGGGAAGAACTACCGAGAGGTTTTCTTTTACGCCGCCGGGGCTTCCCGGCAGATTGATGATCAGGCATCTCCTGCGCACGCCGGCCATGGCCCGGGAGATCATGGCGTGGGGCGTCTTTTTGAGGCTTTCGGCCCTCATGGCCTCGGCAATGCCAGGCACAGGAAAATCGATCACATCCTCCATGGCCTGCGGGGTCACATCGGTAGGGCTAAGCCCTGTGCCTCCGGAGGTTACGATCAGGCAAAGACAATCCCTGTCAGCCCATTCCTTGATGGTGTCCGCAACCCGCTGCCGGTTGTCGGGCACGACGGCTTGTCTCATGATGGAAAAGCCGTGCGCCTCGAGCATGGAGACCGCCACCGGGCCGCTTTCATCCACCCGTAAGCCCTGAGCGCCCTTATCGCTGACGGTGAGCACCCCGGCTGTAAATTTCCTGTCCACCGGTCCCTATTCCTCTGCTCTCGCCTCGGCCTTCACTTTTTCTGCGAGATGGGCGGGCACCTCTTCGTAGTGGGAATGTTCCATCCGGAAAGTGCCTCGGCCTGCGGTCAGCGCGTTCAAATCCAGGGCGTATTGCAGGATTTCCGACATGGGCGCGGTCGCCTTGATGATCTGGTTCTTGCCGACGGCGTCAATGCCCACCACCCGCCCCCGCCGGCTGTTCAGGTCGCCCATCACATCGCCCATGGCTTCTTCCGGAACCGTGATTTCCATTTTCATGATGGGTTCGAGGAGCACCGGATTGGCGTCCTGGATCGCCTTCTTCAGGCACATGCTGGCTGCGATCTTGAAGGCCATTTCCGAAGAGTCCACTTCGTGAGACTTGCCATCGTAAAAACGAACCTTAAGGTCCACGACAGGGTACCCGGCAAGGACGCCGGTCCTGAGAGATTCATTGATGCCCTTTTCAACGGCGGGCACGAAGTTGCGGGGCACGTTCATTCCCACCAGGGCATTTTCAAATTCGTATCCGGCGCCCCTTTCCTGGGGGAACAGATCGAAATGAACTTCTGCGAATTGACCCCGTCCCCCTGTTTGCTTCTTGTGCCTGTAAACAACGCTCTGTACGGGCTTTTTGATGGTTTCCAGGTAAGGGACCTTCATGGGTTTCATGTTGACTTCAACGCCGAATTTCCGGTTCAGCTTTTCACAGGTGGCCTCGAGGTGAATTTGACCGACTCCGGAGAGGATGATTTCCGAACTTGCTTGATCCCTGTCCAGTTGAAGCGTGGGGTCTTCTTCAAGAAGCCGGGCCAGTGAACCGAACACCTTGTCTTCACTTCCCTTCACCTTTGCTTCCACCGCATAGGAGATGACCGCGGGAAGCGGTTCCACGGCCTTGTAAACGATAGGGTCGTTTTCCTGGCACAGGGTGTCGCCCGTTCCTGTATCCTTGAGTTTCGGGATGGCCACGATATCACCTGCAATGCCCCTGTCCGTGGGCTGCTGTTTCTTGCCTTCGAGGATAAAAATCTGGCCGAATCGCTCTTTCACCTTCTTATTAGGATTGTAAAGGGTGGAGTCGTTGGAGAAGGTGCCTGAGAAAATCCTGAGGATGCTCAGCTTGCCTGCGAAAGGGTCGGCCACAGTCTTGAACACGAGCGCCGAGAAGGGGGCGTCCTGGGAGGGGTTTCTGTGGATGATTTCGTCGCTCGCGGGCTTGAGGCCCTCAAAAGGTTCCCTTTCAGCAGGTGACGGCATGGCCTGGACGAGAAAATTCATCAGGTGGGGCACGCCCAGATTGAGCGTGGCGGCGCCGCAAAAAACAGGAACGAGAGCACCGGACTTCACCGCCTTCACGAAAGTTTCTTCCACTTCCTGGGGATTGAGTTCCTGCCCGTCCAGGTATTTCTCCATGAGTTCATCGTTTGACTCCACGATGTTTTCAATCATCTTTTCTCGCCATTCCCGGACTGTTTCCTCCATTGGCTGCGGTATTTCACCCTCTTCAAATTTGCCGCTTCCGTCCTTGCTGTACAGGTAGGCCTTCATCCGTATAAGGTCCACGAGGCCCTTGAACTGGTCTTCCGCCCCGATGGGAATCAAAACAGGAGTCGCCTTGACAGGGAAGGATTTTTCCACCCCCTCGACGACACCATAAAAGTTGGCTCTTTCCCGGTCCATCTTGTTGACGAAGATGATTCTGGGCAATTGCTGCTCGTCGGCAAAGGCCCAGACCTTTTCGGTGCCGACCTTGACTCCGGCGGTCGCATCGACTACGACAACCGCACCGTCTGCAGCCTGCAAAGAGGATCTGGTATCGGAGAGGAAATTGTCGTCACCCGGCGTGTCGATGATGTTGATGATGTGCCTTTTCCAGTCGCAGTGATGGATGGCGGTGCTGATGGTGATTCCGCGTTTGATTTCCTCGGGTTCGAAGTCCATCGTGGATGAACCGTCATCAACCTTGCACAGACGGGTGGTGGCTTTTCCGTTAAAAAGCATCGCTTCAGCCAGCGAAGTTTTTCCCGAGCCCACATGGGCAATCAATGCCACGTTTCTCAGTATGTCGCTTTTCCTTTCCATGTTCAGTCCCTTTCCCATTATTCCCGGTGTGAGCGGCGCCAACCGAATTTGTAACGCTATATCAAGATCTCGATTATTGTCAAGCGGAGAATAGGGAGTTTTTTATTGCGAAACAGAAGAAATCTGGTATGTTATGCAATTTGCAGGTCAGAATGGATGACGGTGGCAGAACTCATAGATTCCTTCATCGAGGCGATCGGATCCCAAAAGGGATATTCCCGTCATACGGTGAGGAATTATCGGGTCGACCTGGAGCAATTTCTCCGCTTCTTGAGGGGGAAAAAGGCGTCTTCGAAGAAGAAATCACGCTCCCCCGGCTTGGAATCCATTACTTTTGCAGTCATTCGAGAATACATTGGTTCCCTTTTCGGGACCTACAAGAAGACCTCGATCGCGCGGAAACTGTCGGCAGTGAGATCTTTTCTGGCTTTTGTTGAAAAAAGGGGCCTGCTCATTCAGAATCCTTCGGCCGAGATCTCGTCTCCGAAACTGGAGAAATATATTCCTGCGTATTTGCCCGTGGATGAAATGTTCAGACTCCTGGAACGGCCCGACACCTCCAAACCTCTTGGCAGGAGAGACCGGGCCATCCTGGAAGTTTTCTACTCATGCGGTCTTCGGGTAAGCGAGCTTTCCGGCCTGGATACGGGGGATGTGGACTTTGCAGAGCGTCTTGTGAAGGTTCTGGGAAAAGGCAACAAGGAGAGAATCGTCCCCATCGGCAGGGAAGCGCTCAAAGCCTTGGGGGGGTATCTCGGCGAAACTTCGGGCCGCAGAAAAAGCATGTACGGTTCTGCAGGCGAAGAACCTCTTTTCTTGAATGCGCGGGGAGGTCGGCTCACGACCAGAAGCGTGGGGAAACTCGTAAAGAAATATGGACGGGAGGGGCGTCTGATGCTCGACATCAGCCCCCATGCGCTGCGACACACCTTTGCAACCCATCTTCTGGACGGGGGGGCCGATTTGAGGGCCGTTCAGGAACTGCTGGGACACGTAAGCCTTTCCACCACCCAGAAATACACCCATGTGAGCCTCGACAAGCTGATGGAGGTTTACGACAGGGCGCACCCGAGGAGTAAGTAGGCAGCGAGCAGTGAAGAAAGCGAGGACAGGAGACAGAATACAGAATACAGAATAAAGGCGACAGGCCGCCCGCAACAGGCGCCTGAGAAGGAGACCAATGGCAAGAGGCGAGAAAGCAGCGAAGGCTCCCGGCGCCTTGCGCAGCACTACCGTGCTGGCCGTGATTCGTAACGGCAGGGCTGTTATGGCCGGAGACGGCCAGGTCAGCGTGGGCGACACCATCATGAAGCAAAAGGCTGTGAAGGTCCGGTTCATGTACAAGGATACGATTCTGGCCGGCTTTGCAGGCGCTGCGGCGGACGCCTTCAGCCTTTTCGAGCGCCTGGAAAGCCAGCTCGAAAAATTCAAAGGAAACCTGACAAAGGCTGCGGTGGAGCTTGCCAAAGACTGGAGGACGGATCGGGTTTTGCGAAGGTTGGAAGCCCTCATTGTGGCCATGGATCGAGACCACATGCTCGTCTTGTCCGGAACGGGGGATGTGATCGAGCCCGACGAAGGGGTCGCCGCGATCGGGTCGGGCGGGCCGTATGCCCTGGCGGCGGCCAAGGCGCTCATGGCTCATTCCGACCTCGACGCACCAACCATTGCCAAGGAGGCCCTCAAGATCGCCTCTTCAATATGCGTCTACACGAACGAGCAAATCGTGGTTCGCGAGATCGGTGAAAAGGAATAATCCATGCCAAAAGATTTGGTGGCAAGTGAAGGCCTCATGAAGGTCTTTACCCCCAGGGAGACGGTTTTAGAACTCGACAAGTACATCATCGGCCAGCATCAGGCCAAGCGGTCCGTCGCGATCGCTCTTCGCAACAGGTGGCGGAGGCAGCAGGTCCCCCGCGACTTGAGAGATGAAATCGCCCCGAAAAACATCATCATGATCGGGCCTACCGGGGTGGGGAAAACAGAGATCGCGCGGCGACTGGCCAGGCTGGCAAACTCCCCGTTCATGAAAGTGGAAGCAACGAAGTTCACGGAAGTCGGGTATGTGGGGCGAGACGTGGAATCCATGATCCGGGACCTCACGGAGTTGGCCGTGAACATGGCCAAGAAGCAGGAACAGGAAAAGTTCAAGCTCAAGGCGAGGGAACTGGCTGAGGAAAGAATGCTGGACATCCTTCTCCCCAAAAGAAGGGATGAGCCGAAAGAGGGGGAAGAGGGCGACAAGGAAAAGGTCCTGGAAGTGGTCAGGGCGGACAGGCTCGAGCCGGATTCCACCAGAGAAAAGCTCAGGCGGTTGCTGAGAGGAGGAAAACTGGACGGCCGCTATGTCGAGCTTGAGGTGACGAACAAAACCACCCCCATGGTCGAGATATTCTCGGGTGCAGGCCTCGAAGAAATGGAGTTCAACATCAAAGAGGTGTTTGGCAACCTTTTCCCATCCAAAAAAAAGCGAAGGCGCGTCAAGGTGCCGGAGGCCATGGAAATTCTCACGCAAGAGGAATCACAAAAGCTCATCGATATGGAGAATGTGGTTTCAGAGGCGGTTCGCATGACCGAGCAAAACGGCATCATCTTTTTGGATGAAATCGACAAGGTTGCAGGCTCTGAATCGAGGTACGGCCCGGATGTTTCCCGAGAAGGAGTTCAAAGGGACCTCCTCCCGATTGTGGAAGGCTCCACGGTCACTACCAAGTACGGAATGGTTCGAACGGACCACGTTCTGTTTATTGCCGCGGGCGCATTCAATGTGAGCAAGCCTTCGGACCTCCTCCCCGAGCTTCAGGGAAGGTTCCCTATCCGGGTGGAACTCGATTCTCTCACGGAGGCGGACTTCATTCGTATTCTGAAGGAACCCAAGAATGCGCTAATCACCCAGTACAAGGCGCTTTTGACCACGGAATCCGTGAACCTGGTCTTCGAAGACTCTGCTGTGGAGGAGATCGCCAGGATCGCCGGCCAAGTGAACGATCGGATGGAAAACATAGGAGCCCGGCGTCTCCACACGGTCATGGAGAAGCTTCTGGACGAGATTTCATTTGATGCGCCGGATCGCAAAGAAACGGACGTGATCATTGACAAGGAGTATGTCAGAGAAAAGCTGAGGGGCATTCTAGAGGACGAGAATCTGAGCAGGTATATCCTGTAAGGACATGTCATTTGCCATTGGTCACTCGTCATTTGCGGCAGTCCGGAAATGAAAGAGAAAATCGAGTCATTTGAGGATCTTCACGTCTACAAATTGGCAGAAGATCTGGGAGACCGGATTTGGCACATAGTCTCGAAGTGGTCCGACTTTGCCAGGAATACCCTGGGGTACCAGCTCGTCAAAGCAGTTGACAGCATAGGGGCTAACATAGCAGAAGGGTTCGGGCGCTTTCATTTCGGGGAGAACAGACAGTTTGCAAGGGTATCGCGCGGCTCCTTGTATGAAACACGCCATTGGCTGCGCAGGGCTTATAAGAGGGGTTTGCTGAAGGATGAGGAAGTCGCAGACGTAAAGCCCTTGCTCGACGAATTGGGGCCGCGCCTGAACGCGTACATAAGCTCTATCGGGAACCGGCGTGCCCCCGATGACCGTTGACCAATGACTAATGACGAATGACAAATGACGAATGACAATGACCATTGACCACAAAAACAGGGCGAAGGTGCTCATCGAGGCGTTGCCTTACATACGCAGGTTTAACAATGCCACCATCGTGGTGAAGTACGGGGGGCATGCGATGGTGGATGAGAGGCTGAAAAAAAACTTCGCCCTTGACATGATTCTCATGAAGTATGTGGGCCTCAATCCCGTAGTTGTGCACGGAGGAGGGCCGCAAATCGGGAGCTTTCTGAAGAGACTTTCGATTGATTCGGAATTTGTCGACGGCATGAGAGTCACGGACAAACAGACCATGGACGTGGTGGAGATGGTCCTCGTGGGCAAGGTGAACAAGGAGATCGTCGCACTCATCAATCGAAACGGCGGCCGGTCCGTAGGCCTTTCCGGCAAGGATGGAAAACTCATCACGGCCAAGAAAATGAAGTACTTCAAAAAGAGAGGAAACGATCAACCTCCGGAGATCATCGACATCGGCATGGTCGGAGAAGTGACATCGGTCAACAACGAGATCCTCAAGTCTCTCCTGGAGGGCGGGTTCATTCCGGTTATCGCTCCCGTGGGAGCGGGGAACAAGGGGGAGACCTACAACATCAACGCGGATCACGTGGCCGGTCACGTGGCTTCTTCC
>JAWOJI010000507.1:0-3276 GCA_046481735.1 Desulfatiglandales bacterium
TGTTCTTCGATCAGATAGAAGTTGTCGAGCAGCCACTCTCCGGCAGGCGCAATCCGGCGGTTCGCCTTGACCGCCGCTGTCAGCAGATTGCAGACCCCGATCAGAACACCTTCATTCTCAGCCAGACGCGTGAGAAGTCGGTCCGCAGAGCGTCCCGAACTCAGCTTGTGCGAATCCGCCAAGGCCTTGCCGTGCCGCTTCATCTGTTCCCTGCTGAGCAGTTCCGATCGCAGCGGTGGCTCGTCACCGGCGTACTCTTCTGTCAGGCCGGTTCTGCCGAGACGCGACCTCAAATCAAACAAGGTCCGGAGAATTCTCTTGCCGCGCACCCTCACTCTTTGTATCTCCTTCACATACAATGCTATGCTCCATCCGCATTTTTCCAACGGATTCGGCGGCTGCATCACGGCAAAATCAATGTTCTCAGGATTTGCTGAATTCAGCCGCAGCCTTATTGTAGGCGTTACCCAACTCCTCCAGGGCCGCTTCGATGCCTGATTTTATTTGCTCCCACGCGTTTCCGCTGGAAGAGCTCAGCTCCTTCAACTTTTCAGACACCTCATCCCGTTTTTGACGCAATGCCGCAAGCTGCTGTTCAGCTTTCGCTTTCGCGTCCCCCCCAAACTTTTCCGTCTTTGCCTGCAGTTGATCAATTTTTTCCTGGTATTCAGCCAGTCTGCTTTCAGTCTGTTCCCGAAAGGCCTCCATCTGCTCCTTGGTGTAGGCCTTGGTTGCATCATAAGCTTCCTTGGCCTCCTTCTTGACATCTTCCTTGGATGTGGTTTCGGACTTGCTCTGGGTTTGCTCCTTTTCACCGCATCCCGGCAAAACCCCAAGTCCCAGCACCAGTATTACTGCCAATAGCCCCCTTACGTACATAACGCTTTTCATTTGCATGCCCTCCTTTTCAGTCAATAATGTTCCTATTCCCTTATCTTCGTTCCCGGTTCTGGAACCCAGACAACCAAACTCCTAAGCCGTAAAGAGTTAAAACGCATGATCCGGGCAGTGTCGATATTGTTCACTCATCGGAGCAGTGTGTCTATGGGGGAATCGCTCATTTCAATAGGTCAACTTCCCGAGGAATAGGTAGCAATCCCAGAACTTGGTGCGCAGGTAATTCCTTCGCCCTGGGTTCAATGGTAAAAAGATGCTACGGTGTAGACTATAGACCCTTCTTAGTGTTCAATTTTCAGGGCCGGTCCGGCCAGAAACTCGAAAGCATCCATACTGCGGAGATCGAGGGTGGGGCCCGCTTCGCACAAATTGCATGACTATGGCGAGGGTTGAATCAATCTGACGATAAAAAGCTCCCGACAGAAAAACATACTTTTGCCAGGAGCTTGATAAAAGGATGTTAAGCTCATGGTATTGTTGGCTAAATATCCGGCAGTTATAGGATGCGGTTGATGGTTGCAAGGGTGCCAAAACCATTTGGTTCCTGGATTCTAAAGATGCCGTTATTCTCTCCGGTGCAACTCTTTTTTCAGTTTAATTTGACGATGACCGGCGGAAAAGATGCACGCACACCTTAGAATCCAGGCAAGTGCCAAGCCTCAAACTCCCTTTTTTTATGGTGACCTTTGGATCCAAGAAGGCCTCACATGGTCATTTATTGAGTGATGAAGTTGGGTGGCACTTAATCTGGTTTCAATCCAATTTTGAAAAGGAAGATCCGCTCCCTTTAGTACAGAGTCACGTTTTCCTATTTGCTTTTTAAGATCCTTAACCCTTTTGGGGCAGATGGCGGCTGAGGAGGCCCCTTAGGGGGGATCCCTTCGGTCTCTCGCAGGATAGGATTTTCATCCTTATCTCTTACCGCCAACGAGCTACTCGTGCTCACTCTTTCCTGGAAACTTGGTTTGTGAACCTTTTTACTTAGAGCTTCCTCTGCTGTTGATATGCTGCTTGTCAGGAATGCTATGAACAACGTGGATATGATAACTTTTAACAATATTGTCATAATTCCCTCTTTCCTTTCAATGAATTGAACGCACTTCCTGCCGGCGGCATTGCCTGCCCTTGGAAGCAGACTGCTTTCTGCGGCAATTGATGGCAACCACAGTATTTCTGCCTTTTCGCTTGGCCCGGTAGAGAGACTTGTCAGCACTCTCCAGAAGAGCCTTCCAATTATCGATACCCATATCCGGAACTGCTGCCACTCCGATGCTGCAGGTAATCTTAATTAAATCGCCGTTCCACGCAAACGGGTTTTGTCCCAACTGCCGTCTCAGCTTTTCAGCCACTTCCGAAGCCTTCAACAAATTTGTCTCAGGCAATATAATAGCCAATTCATCTCCCCCGCACCGGGCCGCTACATCTGAGTTTCGAACATGGTCTTTAAGCAGTCCCGCCACATTCTTCAGCACAAGATCTCCGCACGGGTGCCCGTAACGGTCGTTCACATCCTTGAAATGGTCGATGTCAAGGAGGAGCAAGGCGAGGCTCCTTCCGTAGCGGAGTGCCTTCCCAAATTCTGTCTCAAGTTCTCGGAGAAAATATCGGTGATTATAAAGCCCTGTCAGGCCGTCGGTTATGGAGAGCTCATTCAGTTTTCTGTTCGCCTCCATCAATTCAAAAGTTCGTTCCTTAACCTTTCTCTCCAACTCGTCCTGCGCTTTTTCGAGTTCCTTTTCAAATCTCCTGTTTTTTTCGCGAAGCAAAATGTTCTCAACGGCTAAAGCGGCAGGGTCGCCCAGATTATTGATAGAGAGAAGCAAAGAGTTTATTGTCTCTTCAGCGCTCCCTTTGATATCTAACGATGGAGTCCACGAGGTTTCTGCATCGCGAATCTTCGGAAGCGATGTGCGTTTGACGATCATGCTATTTTCGCGCATGGCATCCTCCCTCACCTCATTTTGCTCAACGCCTCAGTATTGTTTCCCGATAAAGGCAAGCTTCAGGTTATTCTACCTGCCCTATTGTCTCATTTAACCTTCTTGTTTTCGCCATGTCTATAGGGGAATCGCTCATTCTTATGGGGAGAAATCCTTAGGGGCGGGAGAATATCCCGAACAACAGGGGGAGAGTTCTGTTTTCTTTCTAAGGTTTCTTCGAGGGTAGCCGAGTCTTGCAGCAAAGCGGGCCAGTTCAATGGGGCTTTTAAATCCAAGCTTCTCCTTGATGTTGGTACGGTGGTTTTCTACGGTTTTCGCGCTGATGAAAAGCCTGTCTGCAATGATTGAAGCGCCGCTTGTTCCAGCGCCTCCATTTGATCACCCGTATTGTTGAAGTGTTGTGTTTTTTGCAGGCTTTCTGTGCGACTTAATCGCCATG
>JAWOJI010000074.1:0-11528 GCA_046481735.1 Desulfatiglandales bacterium
TCCCCTCATCCTCTTGAACTTCAAGAGGCTCAAGGACCTCAGAATGACCGTCTCCCTCGGCCGAGGCCAGATCGTGTCCATGAATCCTCTTGCCGTCCTGCAGAGGGGATATTCCATCACCCGAAAGCTTCGGGGGGGAGGGGTCGTGCGATCCTTTCGAGAGGTGGAACAAGGAGATTCGGTAAGCGTAAGGCTCGCCGGGGGAGAATTGGTGTGCGTTGTGGAAAAAGTTCTGGGAGGTTGACAGGTTTGAAGAAAATGCCATTCCTGGGAGTGCTGGCTGTTGCGCTCTTCCTTCCGATCGTTGGGGCCGGCGCCTTTTCCGGCGCCGATATCGTTCTTTCATCCTGCCGAATCGCTCAAGGCGAGTCCGGCTCCCTGGTGATCCGAACGGAAAAGGGTCTAACCCCTCGTGTGTTCTGGGAAGGCAGCCCGATTTTCCTGGTTTTCGACAGAGAAGAAGAAAATTGGCACGGCTTTTTTGGGGTTGACCTGAATGCCGATCCCGGCAAGGCTTTGCTGGAGGTAGAGCTCCTTCCCTCGAGGGAGAAAAAGAGCATTGAAGTCACTATTGAGGAGAAGGATTGGGGCGTTCGCGTGCTGACCCTGCCTCGGGAGATGGTAGAACTGGACAAAGACACCCTGGAGCGGGTGGGCAGGGAAGCGCGGATCATGAAGGAAGCCTTGGAAATTCCTCCTCCGGCGCCGCAGTGGAGCGGGCATTTTCAACGACCGCTTGAAGGTGAGGTCGTCGGCCCCTTCGGCAGACGGAGCATCATCAACGAGATGCCCAGGTCCCCCCATTCAGGCGTGGACCTGCGCGCCGCAAAGGGGACGCCGGTTTCCTCAATCCACGAAGGCAGGGTGATTCTCGTTGTGGAGCATTTTTTCAGCGGAAGATCAGTGGTCATCGATCATGGCGGCGCCATCCAGAGCATGTATTTTCATCTCGAAGAAAGCAAGGTCCGGGAGGGTCAGGAAGTGAGAAAAGGCCAGATCATCGGCCTGGTGGGGGCCACAGGACGCGCTACAGGGCCGCATCTTCATTTCGGGATGCGGGTCAACGGCGCGCGGGTGGACCCGATGCAGTTTATTGTTCTGAGCGAACAAATGGGGCGGCCATGACAGAGAAGAAGTTTGAAGAAGCGATGGAAAGGCTTGAAAATATCGTTGAGAGCCTTGAAAAGGGGGACCTTTCCCTGGAGGATTCCCTCAGGATTTTTGAAGAGGGGATGAATCTCGTGAGCTTTTGCTCCGGGAAACTGGATGAGGCGGAGCAGAAGGTGACGATGCTCATCAAGGAACAGGGCGGCAAGTACAGCCGGGAGCCCTTTGAGACAAAAGAAAAAGAGGACGATTGACCTTGGAGCTGAAAACGTACCTTGAGGAAAAGAGAACCTTAGTGGATGAAGCGTTGAAAGACTTTTTCCCCGCTCCTCAGGGCCCTGCGGCCGATGTGTTCAAATCCATGGCCTACAGTCTCTTTGCCGGGGGAAAACGTCTGAGACCGATTCTTTGCATGGCCGGCGCCGAGGCCGTCGGCGGGAAGGGCCGGGCCGTGCTTCCTGTGGCATGCGCCCTGGAACTAATTCACACCTACTCCCTGATTCATGATGATCTTCCGGTGATGGATAATGACGACTTGAGAAGAGGTAAACCCACAAACCACAGGATCTTCGGTGAAGCGGTAGCGCTTTTGGCCGGGGACGGTCTTTTGACCGAAGCTTTTCGTTTCATGGCCGACCCGGATCTGACAAGGGACCTGAAACCTGTTTCGCTATTGCAGGTGATCCGGCTTGTAGCCGATGCGGCCGGGTGCAACGGGATGGTTGGCGGCCAGGCCGTGGACATCCTGATGGAAGGAAAGCAAGTTGAACCCTCGATCCTGGAATTCATCCACACACACAAGACAGGCGCTTTGATCGCAGCGTCGGTGGCCTCGGGGGCCATCCTGGGCGGAGGAAGGGAAGAGGAGGTCGCGGCGATCACCCGTTACGGCCGGAACATGGGCCTCGCTTTTCAGGTGGCCGACGACATCCTGGATATCGAAGGGGACAGCGAGAAGTTGGGAAAGGGCGTTGGGGGGGATGCCAGGAAGCGGAAGATCACGTACCCTTCGGTCATGGGCCTCGAGTCTTCGAAGGGAATTCAAAGAACCTTGATGGAGCGAGCGATTGAAGATCTGAGGATGTTCGGTGAAAAGGCTACGCCCTTGAGAAAACTGGCCGTTTACATCATTGAAAGAAAGAAATGACGGATAAGAAAACTGCTCTGCTGGAAGGAATCGACAGTCCGAAGGACCTCAAAAAGCTGTCCCTTGAAGAACTGGGTCGCTTGGCGGCGGAAATTCGGGAAAAAATCATTGATACGGTTTCGAGGACCGGAGGGCACCTGGCGCCTAATCTCGGGGTCGTGGAACTCACCCTCGCCCTTCACTATGTCTTTGATGCGCCGAAAGACAAGATCCTCTGGGACGTCGGTCATCAATCCTACACTCACAAGCTCATTACGGGAAGAAGGGATCGTTTCCACACCCTTCGAACCTACGGGGGCATCAGCGGTTTCCCAAAAAGGGAAGAGAGCATCTATGACACCTTCAACTCCGGGCACAGCAGCACCTCCATTTCCGCAGGATTGGGGATCAGCACCGCAAAAGCGATCAAGGGCGAGAAATCAAGGGTCATCGCGGTCATAGGCGACGGGTCCACCACGGCGGGCATGGCCTTCGAAGCATTGAATCAGGCCGGTGAGACGGAAAAAGACCTAATCGTCGTCCTCAATGACAACGCCATGTCCATATCGCCCAACGTGGGCGCGTTCTCGTCCTTCTTGAGCCGAAAGATGCGGGGCCGCCGGTTTCAGTATCTCAGGGGAGAACTGGAGAACTTCCTGAAATCCGTTCCGGGCGTGGGTGAAAACATCCTGAACTTTTTCAAGAAAAGCGAGGACTCCTTCATCACCTTTTTTACGCCCGGCATGCTTTTTGAAGCCCTCAAGTTCAAGTACGTAGGTCCCATCCAGGGGCACCGGCTGGACCACCTGATTACAGCCCTGCAGAATGTGCGTCATTTGGAAGGTCCTGTCCTGCTTCATGTGCTCACCGTGAAAGGCAAAGGTTACGGACCTGCGGAAAGGGATCCCGCTCATTACCATGGGGTGGGATGTTTTGAAGTCGCCACAGGGACGCCCTCCAAGGATTGCAATGTACAGGCCCCAACCTACACCGAAGTCTTCGGAGAGACTATGGTGGACTTAGGCAAAAGGGACGGCAAGGTTTTTGCCATTACGGCCGCCATGCCCGAGGGAACAGGCCTCAGCCGTTTTGGTGAGGCTTTTCCTGAAAGGTTCATGGACGTGGGAATCGCCGAGCAGCACGCGGTGACCTTTGCGGCAGGGCTGGCCACAGAGGGCTTCAAACCTGTGGTCGCAATCTACTCCACTTTTCTTCAAAGGGCCTACGATCAGATTATCCATGACGTGTGCTTGCCCGGGCTCCCGGTAGTCTTCTGTGTCGATCGGGGAGGCCTGGTGGGGGAAGATGGGCAGACCCATCACGGCCAGTTCGATGTGACCTATCTTCGGAGCCTTCCCAACATGACCGTCATGGCGCCCAAGGATGAAAACGAACTCAGGCATATGCTCTACACCGCCCTTCGCCACCCTGGGCCCATCGCCATCCGCTATCCCAGGGCCCGTGGGTACGGGGCGCCGCTCGATTCGGAATACAGGATGATTCCCGTGGGCGAGGCGGAAATGCTCAGGCAGGGAAAGGATCTTATGATCATGGCCTTTGGCGCCATGGTCTATCCGTCCCTGGAGGCGGCGTCGGATCTGGAAATGGAGAACCTGTCCGTGGGTGTGGTGAATTGCAGGTTCGCCAAGCCTCTTGACAAGAAGCTGTTGGAATACGGACGTGTTGCAGGCAAAGTGCTTGTTGTGGAAGAGAATGCTCTTCAGGGCGGACTGGGGGGGGCGATCCTGGAGCTTTTCAGCGATTCGGGCGCGAGTGATTTGCTTGTCAGGCGCATGGGTCTGCCGGATGCTTTTGTGGAACATGGTCCGATTCCTGTGCTCAGGGAGAAATTTGGACTGGACAAGGAAGGGATAAAGAAGGAAGCGAGAGTTTTTTGCGGGGTCCACGCCGGCGGTATCAGCCTGGTTGCAGGGTAGGAATCCCTGGGCAGCGTTCAGTGTTCAAGGTTCAGTAAACGGCGCAGACGGCACGGACAACCTCCAGTTGTCCATGGCACCCATGTGAACGGCAAGGTGGGATGCTGTGCAGGCAGATGGCTGAAAAGGTTCGACTCGATCTTCTCCTGTACCAGAAAGGCATGGCCGAAAGTCGTGAAAAGGCCAGAGCCATGATCATGGCCGGCCTGGTGGACGTGGACCGGGTCAGGGTTGAGAAGCCCGGGACTCCTGTTTCGCCTGATTGCATCCTCTTTGTAAAGAATCCCTACCCACCTTACGTCAGTCGAGGCGGCCTGAAGCTGGAAGGGGCGCTCACCTTTTTCTCCCTGAAGGTAAAGGACAGGGTGATTCTGGACGTAGGGGCGTCCACCGGAGGTTTTACGGACTGTCTGCTGCAGCACGGCGCCGCCAGGGTGATTGCCGTGGACGTGGGTTACGGTCAGCTTCACTGGAGATTGCGTCGAGACCCCAGAGTCCTGGTTCTTGAGCGAACGAACATCCGTCACCTGGAGCCAGGCGCCTTGAAAGAGGAGGTGGACGGGGCCGTAATTGACGTTTCCTTTATTTCCCTGAGGCTGGTCGTGCCGGTTGTCTCGCGCCTTCTCAAAGATCAGGCCTTTATCGTCGCCCTCGTAAAGCCCCAGTTTGAAGTGGGCAAAGGCCGTGTGGGAAAAGGCGGCGTGGTCCGGGACCCGGTTTTGCACCGGGAGGTCACGGATGAGCTGAGCCGGTTTTTCACCGGCATCGGTTGGGAGTCGGCAGGGCAGATGTCTTCTCCCCTCCTCGGACCCAAGGGCAATAAGGAGTTCCTCATTTACCTGACGCGGGACGAGTAATCAGTAACCAGCGTTCAGTGTTCAGGGGGAGACCCTGTGGCAGACCCTGAACGCTGAGCACTTCTCGTATTCAGGGCACACTTCTCCCTTGGGAGAAGGACCCTTTCCCCGAACCGATTCCCGGGTCGAGGACTCCGATGGTCTAGCGGGCTGCGCGCTTGGAGGCCTTCAGGGGATTGATCTTCTGCGCTTCCTTGGCCGACGCGGTTTTTGCCACGTGGGTGGCCATGGTGCACTTCCCGGTTCTCCACTTGACGGCAGGCTCAGGGAAGATGAGGCAGTAGTTGCCGGCAGGAAATTCCTTGGCTTTCTGGCACCCGGTGCACTGTTCAATGATCTGGTGGCATGCACCGCCGTTGAACTGGCATCCGATCTTGTTCATGAAAAAACACTCAACACCCTGCTTAACGCTGTTGCAAACCATGGGAATCACATCCTTTCGAATAAAGTCCTAAAAAAATGACAGACATCCATGCCGGGGGGCATAAACGCTGCCAAAGAATTTTAGGCAATTGTAACGATTTATCAGGCTCTGTCAACAGAAAAACGTCAGGATCCCGTCGTTTTTTCGAGCGAAAGCCCCAGTTCGTCCAGTTGGGCCTTGTCAACACGAGAGGGGGCATCCGTGAGCGGGCAAGCTGCGCTCTGGGTCTTTGGGAAGGCGATGACCTCTCGAATGGAATCTACCCCTGAAAACAGAGCCACAATCCTGTCGAACCCAAGGGCGATACCTGCATGGGGAGGAGCGCCGTATTTCAGTGCTTCCAGGAAAAAGCCGAACTTCATTTCCGCCGCCTCTTTCGAAATGCCCAGGAGTTCGAACATGTTCTGCTGAATCGCCAGATTGTGAATTCTGACACTGCCTCCCCCGATCTCGCTCCCATTCAGGACAATGTCGTAGGCCCTTGCCCGCGCTTTTTCAGGATGTTCCTGGAGCAGGGGGATGTCCTCTTCCAGGGGGGAGGTAAAGGGGTGGTGCACGGCTTCGAGACCGCCCGACTCTTCATTGTGCTCGAGGAGCGGAAACCTGGTTACCCAGACCGGCGCATAGTGATCTTTGCGGATCAAGTTCAGTCTTCCGGCCAGTTCCATCCTGAGCATTCCCATGACCGACAAGGCAAGACGAGGTTCATCGGCGATGAAGAGAAGAAGATCGTCCGGGGAGGCCGAAAGGCTTGCAGTGATTGCCTGCTTAATGTCCGCAGCAAGAAATTTGTCCAGGCTGGATTGCCACCCCTCCCCTGTTACCTTGGCCCAGGCAAGGCCTTTTGCGCCCAAATCAGCAACGAAGCGAGACAACTCTTCGAGAGCCTTTCTTGAAAAAATGGGACCCCCTCCCTCCACCTTGACGGCTTTGACCGCGCCCCCGGATTCCGCTGCGGATCTGAAGACCCTGAATTCCGAAACCTTGACGAGTTCCGTGACGTCCTCGATTTCCATGCCGAAACGCATGTCAGGACGGTCGGTGCCGAAGCGCTCCATGGCTTCCCGGTACTCCAGGCGGGCAATGGGCAGATGCAGATGGACCCCGAGGATCTTGGCAAAAAGCTCGGCCAAGAGTCCCTCGATGAGAGTCATTACCGTTTCCTCATCGGCAAATGACATTTCCAAGTCCACCTGAGTGAACTCCGGCTGACGGTCCGCCCTTAAATCCTCGTCTCTGAAGCAACGGACAATCTGGTAGTACCGGTCAAAGCCCGAGATCATGAGAAGCTGTTTGAAAAGCTGCGGCGACTGCGGGAGAGCGTAGAAGAATCCTTTGTGGACCCGGCTTGGAACCAGATAATCCCTCGCTCCTTCCGGGGTGCTCTTGGTCAGAAACGGCGTTTCCACTTCGATGAAACCCTGACGATTGAGGTAATCTCTCACAAGGGTGGTCATGAGGTGGCGCCGGCGGAAGTTGTCGAAAACCTTTTTGCGCCTCAGCTCGAGGTAACGGTATTTCAACCGGAGCGTTTCAGAAGCATCCACAGCGCCGTCCACCTGAAAAGGCGGCGTTTCGGTCCGGTTGAGAATCCGGAGATCCTTGACCTTCACTTCGACGGCTCCTGTAGGAAGCTTCAGGTTTTCCTGGCCGGCGAGTCTTGGTGAAACAGCGCCCCTCACAGCCACAACCCACTCATTTCTGAGCACCCGGGCCCTCCGGTGGCTCTCTTCATCCTCCTGGGGGTCGAAGACGATCTGAGTGATTCCCTCCCTGTCTCGGAGGTCGATGAAAATGAGGTTTCCCATGTCTCTTCGGCTGTTGACCCAACCCATCACAAGTGCCTGGGTCCCGATATCCTCGGCCCTCAGGCTGCCGCAATCATGGGTCCGCTTCCAGTCGCCGAGGGAGTCGATGCGATGTTCTTCCGTGTTTTCCATAGGTCAAGGAGCGACTTTCTTCACAGTTTTCACGAGGTCGTCCAGAGAAATCTCTTGCTGGGCCTTATCCCTCATGTTTCTCAACACCGCTTTTCCAGCGGCCATTTCATTTTCGCCAACAATGAGCACGCGGCCTGCGCCGATGCGGTCAGCCCGTTTCATTTGCGCTTTGAGTCCTTTGGCCGAATAATCCATCTCCACCCACAGCCCATGCCGTCTCAATTCAAAGACCCATTGAAGGATCTTGCGATGAGCCTCCTCTCCCAGTCCGATCATGAAAAGATCAGGCACAGGGGTTTCCGGCAGAGCCTTTTGCTCCAGCAAGGCCACCAGCCTTTCCATGCCCAGGGCAAAACCGATGGCAGGATGGTCGGGTCCTCCCAGTTGCCTGCTCAGGCCGTCGTACCTGCCGCCTCCGAGCACGGCATTCTGAGCCCCGAGCCGGTCGGTCTGAATCTCAAAGGTGGTTCGGTTGTAGTAGTCCAGGCCCCGCACCAGCAGTGGATTCACGGTAAATGAGAAACCTAGAGCCCGGAGGTCCTCCTGGAGGGCCTGAAAATGGGTGCGGCACTCTTCATCGATAAAATCGGCGATAGAGGGAGCGGCGGACACAAGAACCCTGCAATCCTCTACCTTGCAGTCAAAGACCCGGAGAGGGTTGGTTTCAGCTCGTCTCCGGCAGTCCGCGCAAAGACCCGCCTTTTTGTCTCGAAGGTAGGCTCGCAGTTCGTTCCGGAACCCGGGCCGGCACCGGGGGCATCCCAGAGAGTTGATCTGGAGTGAAAGGCCGCTCAACCCGGCCGCTTCGATGATGCGCATGCCCAGGACAATGATTTCCGTATCGGACCTGGGGCCGGGATCTCCGAAAATCTCCGCATCGATCTGATGGAACTGCCTGAATCGACCTTTTTGAGGCCTTTCATGCCTGAACATGGCCCCAATGGTAAAGAGCTTTTGAATCGGGTTCTTTTCGTAAAGGCGGTGCTGGATGTAAGCCCTTACCAGGGATGCCGTGGCCTCGGGCCTGAGGCTCGTGCTTTTTCCCTTGCTGTCCGTGAAGGTGTACATTTCTTTGGAAACGATGTCCGTCTCTTCGCCGATGCTCCTGCTGAAGAGTTCCGTCACTTCCATAAGCGGCGGCATGATTTCCTGGAACCCGAAGGTTCGGAGAATCTCCCTGGCCCCCTTTTGGAGCTTCTGCCACGTCAACCCCTCTGCGGGCAGAATATCTTTAAACCCTTTGATGCTCGTAAATTCCAAAAGCCTATCCTCTCCTGCAAGAAGTGCCCGGAACGCCTCCTGCCGTGCGCCTCACGACCGGTCCTCTCCGCTTCCCGCGTCTTCTACCAAAGCGCATGCCGCTCCGTCAACGGCTTACTCTTCCACCTCGATCCGTGTGGCTTTTTTCACTCGGTCTTTGCGCTCCTTTTTTTCGATGGCTTCGATACTGTCGTCCAGCACCGAACGAAGGGCTTTGAGGAACTCGACCTTGGATCGATCCAGGTGGTCGAAAAACTTCGACTTCCTGGCCGACGCCTTTTCAAGATCCATGAAAAACTTGCCTACAGGGCAGACGACCGCTTTCTCTTCATTCTGTTTCTTTCCCATGATCTTCTCCTTTGAAAGAGATGATGAGATGTTGACCTTCCAGCTTCGCCTTCACGGAATGGGCTGCTGCAACCTGCCTCGGAAGGAGCAGGTTGCGCTTGAACCCGCCCACGCGGATAATCAGCTCATCGGACACATTGCTGAGCTCCACGTTCTCGCGGCTCGCAAAGGGAAGTTTCATCCTCAGCTCATACGAGCCGTCGCTTTTGGACAGTTTATAGGGCTCGCCGGCAAAGAAGCGGTCAAGGGGGTTCATATCCCCGTATATTTCGTAGGCCAGGTCCTTGACGGCCTCGTAGCCCAGGATCTCTCCCTTGAAAAGGGTAACAGGAAAGATGGGCACAGGGTGAAAATACTCCTCCGCCTTCTCGAAGTAGCGCTTCTGGTTTTCCCTCCAGCTTTTGAAATACGTATCGGTCACATCCGGAGGCAAGAGCCGGTTCATGATCACCGCATCGATGTTCATCCTGTAAAGGCAGAAGTACATGAAGGCCCGCTGGGTTTCCTTGAGCACTATTTTTTCAGGGTTGGTCACAAGGCGGACCGAGGTGGTTGCAACATCCGTAAGTATCCGGTCGACGCCCCTCAGCCGTTCAAAGAGACGCTCGATGGCGTCAAAGTATTCCTCCCCCGGAACGGGAACGTCATAGACCCTCCTGGCAATGGGCCCCACGTACTTGGCCAGGGCTTTTTCCATCCTAAAGATCTTGCTGATGTACCATTCAAGGGCCGTAGGGATGCTGATGAAGCGTATGGATTCGCCTGTGGGCGCGCAGTCCAGGATGATGACGTCGTAGTCCTTGCCCTTCGCGTAGCGGTTGATGTAAAGAAGGAGGCTCACTTCTTCCATGCCCGGGAGGATGGCCAGCTCTTCGGCCAGGATCTCGTCAAGCCCCGTGGTGTTTAGGAGAAGGGAAATGTAGTCGTGGATGTCCTTCCAGTTCCTGGTCACCTCTTCCATGAGGTCGAGTTCCTGGATCCAGAGCTTCTCGCCGACCTGCAGGGGCTTTCCACGGTTCAGGTCCATGAGCCCCTTGTCCAGATCAAAGATATCGGAGAGGCTGTGGGCGACGTCCAGGGACATGATGATGGTGCGCATTCCCATCTCTGCAGCCCTGACGCCTGTGGCCGCAGCCGCACTCGTCTTGCCCACGCCCCCCTTGCCTGCAAAAAAAATGATTCTCATTGGTTACCTGCCGGCAGCGGATCCTCTTGATGGGACGAAGCTTAGCACAAAAAAAACGGATTTCCTAATCTCCAAACTTTCGCGTGCACATTGGCAAAAGAGAGTCTGAGCGTTCCCCGCGAGAGGACATGGATTGTAGCATACCTATCCAAAGTTGTGATGTCCTGCCCATAAAATGTTCCCTGCCCTGGAACGACCAGGGAGAGAGTAAACTCAACACCAAGGCAGGATCTATGATGGGCCGGGTTACCGGGATGGATGAAGAGACACGGACAACCTGCTCGCCAGAGGCGAGCAGGTTGTCCGTGTCACCAGGATCCGAGGGTTGGATTGAGGAGGGTACGGACAGGGTCTTGCAAAGACGGATAAAGCTCTGCCCGCAGCGCCGGTTATCCTGCCGCTGCTCTGGGCTTGATTTCGATTTCGACCCTTCTGTTCTTCTCTCTCCCTTCAAGCGTGTCGTTGGTCGCAACCGGCAGGGTCTTGCCGAACCCAATAGCGGTGATTCTTTGAGAGGCAACTCCTTTTGCGATAAGGAAATTTTGCACGGACTTGGCTCTTCGTTCGGACAATTCCTGATTGTACACCTCGGAGCCCGTGCTGTCCGTATGGCCTTTTACGAGGATATCCGACTCCGGGTAACGGACCATTACATCTGCGGTCTGGGTAAGCACGGATTGGGCCTGAGGCTTCAGGGCCGCGGAGTTGACGTCAAAAAGGATTGCTTCAGACATGGTGACCAAGAGGGAGTCCTCCTGCCTGGCGACCTCCATGTTGGGAATCTGCTCGAGTTCCTTGGCCTGCTTGTCCAGTTGGTAGCCGATGGCAGTCCCGACGGCGGCGCCCGCCACACCTCCGATCACGGCTCCTTTGGTCCTGCTGCCCGTCTGGTGGCCGATCACGGCGCCTGCCAGAGCCCCCGTGGCTGCTCCGATGCCGGCTCCTGCGGCCGTCTTTTTCCCCGCCACCTCCCGCTGCGTGGCGCACCCTGCAAAAACCAGAAAAAACCCTATCAAAGTGTAGCACAGCGACTTCATGATCATGTCTTGACCTCCGAACCGTATTTTGCCTTGTAAATCAGCTATTGCTGCAGTTAGACGCATTATACCCCATACTGGTTTACATGGCAAGCGTTGCAGAAATGCCCTGATCCACCATCAAGACATCATCTGCTGCGTTACCCTCATCCCTCGTCACTGCGGCGTACCGGCCTGTACGCCTCATTCCTCGGGATATCGGAAGCCTTGCATCTGATGCCTTCCTGGTGATCAGGAATCCTATACAACCGTTTGATTCAATTCAATGAACCCGACGTAGACGGCGGATTTAGGCTAGGCTTGACT
>JAWOJI010000097.1:0-2677 GCA_046481735.1 Desulfatiglandales bacterium
CTAATTCGGGTTCATTGAAGTGAATCAAACGGTTGGATAGGATTCCTGATCACCAGGAAGGCATCAGATGCAAGGCTTCCGATATCCCGAGGAATGAGGCGTACAGGCCGGTACGCCGCAGTGACGAGGGATGAGGGTAACGCAGCAGATGATGTCTTGATGGTGGATCAGGGTGAATTACGCCGGACAGATCCTGCATAAAAGCACCCGCAGATTGGTTGCGCCCATCACAGGATCCATGGATGGATGCGAGTTGTCCGTGAGCATGTTGATGTTGGAAATATTCCAGCCGTGATCCGGGGTCCTGATTTCAGGGTACCACCACCCGTGTTCCGCCACGACGACCCTGGGATCGATACCCTCATTGAGCTTGGCCCGTTGTTTGGCCCGGCCTCTCGGTGATTCGATCCAGATCCAATCCCCCTCTTGAATGTGGTGTTTTTTCGCCGTCTCAGGATGGATCTCCACGATCGGATCAGGACGAAGCTCCCTCAACCATGGGATCATTCGATTGGCCGAGTGAAAGAAGGTGGGGGTTCTCAGACCGGCGTTGAGAATGTAGGGATACTCCTTGGCCAGATCCGGCGTGGACACGGGGCTTTCAGGAATTTCCGTATACTTGGGCAAAGGGTCTCTGCCCCATTTCTCCAGCACCGTCGAGTGGAGCTCCACTTTCCCTGTAGGCGTCTTAAAGCCTTTTTCCTTGTATTTGAAGTATCTCATCTCCCCCTGGAGGTAGCCTTTCTCCTTGAACTCCTCCCAGGTCAAGCCCGTGGGTTCGAGCAACCATTCAAGGGCATCTTCCACGGAGTCCCACCACTGCTGACCCATTCTCTTGCCCAGTTCCATAAAGATCTTGTGGTCTTGCCAGCACTCGCCGATCTCGACAACCTTCTGCCGCGCCAGCACGAAACCATGGAACTTCCAGTTTTCCGCAACGTGATTCTGTTCAAGCCAGGTGCCGGCCGGCAAGAAGACGTGGGCCAGTTCAGCCGTAGGGGTCATGAAAAAATCCGAAACCGCGAGAAAATCCAGGCTCTTGAGCGCTTCGTACACTTCAGAGGCATTCGCTCTTGTCATGACCGGGTTCGTGCCCACAAGGTACCCGGCTTTCACAGGATAAGGGTTTCCGGACAGAACGGCATCCCAGGCGCACTTGGGGGTGATAAAGGTCATCCTTGACGCCAACCGGTACTGATCCCCGCCCAAGCGTTTTTTCTTCTGCTCTTCAGACAGGGAGGCATGGGCTGAAAACTCCGAAACCTTTCGCACTGGAGGCGGCACGTGAAAAACGTTTCCCCCCGGCGCATCCAGATTTCCCGTGACGGCCATGAGGCCGACGGCCGCACGGGTGTAGTCCGTGCAGTTGAGGGTTTGCTCGGTCGGGACCCCCCAGTGGATAGCCGCGGGTTTCGTTTTCGCGTACATTCTTGCGGCCTTTCGAATGAGTTCCCGGTCCACCCAGGTGATCTCTTCAACTATCTTCAGGGAATAATCCTCCATCACCCTTTTTGTAAAAGCTTCCCAGCCGTGAACGTATTGCTCCACAAAAGCGGCATCATAAAGTTTCTCCTCGATGATCACGTGATGGAATCCCATGGCCAGGGCTGCATCCGTGCCCGGTCGGATCTGGAGCCAGAGGTCAGCTTTCTTCGTGTAGAAGGATTTCCTGGGGTCGATGACGATCAACTTCGATCCCTTTTCAAAGCTGTCCCAGAAATGCACTCCCTTGTATTCGTCCGGGTTGGTCCAGAGAGGGTTGACCGCCCACAAGACGATGCATCGGGGATGATTGGCATAGTCGCAGGCCGGCAGGGTCCCGCAGGTGATCAGGGAGGCGCCGATCCGGGACAGGTAGCACATATGTCCCGCTGTGAGGATGTTGGGTGTACCCAAGAGGTTGCCGAAGCGCGAAAAATGGCTCTCGTAGTCACGACCGGTCCCCTGCCCCACGATAATAGCTTCCGGGCCATAGGAATCAATCACCTGCTTGAACTTGCTTGATACCGTTTCCAGCGCCTCATCCCAGGAGATCCTTTGCCACCCCGCATTCGTTCTTTTCATGGGATAAAGGATCCTGTCCGGATGGTACGCGACCTGGGTAATCGCCAACCCCTTGCTGCACAACGTCCCGTGGCTGATGGGCGATTCAGGGTCTCCCTCGATTTTGACCACCTTGCCGTCCTTGACATGGGCGATCACACCGCATCCGCCGTGACAGCTCCGGCACACGGTTCTGATTTTTTTCACCTCTTCCATGTTTCAACCACTCCTTTCATCGCTGAAGTGTCCGTTCCCGGTACCTGGAGCGGACGACTTTTTTCAGAATCTTTCCCTGGGGATTCTTCGGCAGAGCGTCGACAAACTCGACAGACTTGGGGGCCTTGTAGGAGGCAATGTGCTTTTTGCAGAAGGCGATCATCTCCTTTTCCGTAGCTGCGGCATCGGCCTTGAGCGCGATGACGGCGTGGTAGCTTGAAGTTAAACATCTCATCATTAAAACTGTCTGCATTATACATTATAATTACAACGTCAGGATTATTCCCCTTTGCATATTCTACCACATTTTCATCAAAATATCTCATATCTAAAGCTCTTGTTTCTTTTATGGCTGGCGCAAGAAATGAATATACCGGTAATCCAAAAGAATCCTTAATAAGAATCACCCTATTTGATG
>JAWOJI010000141.1:0-4550 GCA_046481735.1 Desulfatiglandales bacterium
ATGACCGGCCAGGATGGTGCTGCCTCCGCAAATAACAGCACCCAGAAAAACCAGGGGACGGGGGCCGTATTTTTCCTGACAGCGGCCCGTGAGGAACATGAAAAGCCCCACACCGGCAAGAACGAAGAACAGACTTCGGCCTACCGCGGCGCGGCCCACATGAAGTTGGTCCTGCCAGTAGGGTCCAAGGACTCCCGGCAAAGCGAATATGAAAGCCCCGGGCCAGAATATGCTCGCACAGCTTGCACCAAGCACTGCAGACCCGCCCCAATGTGTTTTCCGAGCCATCCTGTGTGCTCTTCCCTTTCAGCCCCTTCGGGAGGCGTTCATGTTCCGCTCACATCGCAGGGATGACTTCTTTCTCCCCTTTTCAATAAAACTGTCAAGTCAAAAATTACGGCCAACGGCTGGAATTTCCCTGCGCAGCAGGCCGTTCGGGTCTCCTGAAGGAGAGTAGCGAATCTTTCTGGAAGGTCTTTGCGGGAGCCGATCTGTCTTCCGGCGGCGCCTCTTTGAACCGAAGTGTGCGGGAAGGCAGTAAGGCGCCTATTGGCGAACATCAGGACGGGGTGGCCGGATTGCCCTTGCCGTTTCAGGTGCAAGAAAGTTGTGATCGCTGGAGCTTACGACTTCACCGATGCGGCCTGTCTTTTGAAATGCCCGCTGAATGTGCTATGCTTCCTGCATTGCGCCTTATATGGTTTAAACAGGCATGGTCAATCTGTGCATGCGTTGAATGAGGTTTAACAATCCTGGTCCTGTAGGCCAGGCCATAGACAATTGGCTATGCCGGAAGGAAATGAGAACTCTGTAAATTCGAAGCACGAAATCCGAAATCCGAAACAATATCAAAACGACAATGAATAAAAAATCTGAAACAAACCGCAAATAGACCGGATCCTCTCATGTTTGGGTCATTCGTATTTTGAACATTTGAATTTGTTTCGTATTTCGATATTCGGATTTCGGATTTTGTGATTACGTCAAGGTAAATCATGCCCTCTGGGCTCAGCTCAAAGCCGGGTTCTCTAGACCCGTATTCTTACTCAAAAAGAGCACCGAATGAGGATGGTGCGGAGGCAGAGATGCGGAAATATTACAGGGAGCGGTTTGAGGCACAGCAACGGATCGCCGGGAAACTGGCCTCCACCATAGAGGCGAACGAGATTTTGGAGATGTTGAGAGAGGAAACCCGGAACCTGGTCCCATCGTCCGTGGAGGTCTGCATCCTCCTTCTGGATCCGGACGCCAAGCAATACACTCGACCTCTTCAGTGCGCCCTGTATGGGCGACCCGTCAATTGCCTGTCCTGCAAGCGAAACCGCGCAGCGGTCCAGAAGGCCCTTCACAGGGGAAAGGGGGTCGTCATCTCCAAGAGCGAACCCATCCTCCGGGACGACGGCAGCATTGTGGAAACCGGGCCGGAGGCTGCGATCCCCGTGTTTGTCAACGGAGAGACCGTGGCGGTAGTCAATGTGGTCGCCAAGCCCGACACCCGATTCACCAACAAAGACTTCCACTTGATCATGGATGTCTCCCTCACGGTGGGGTACGCTATTCAGAATGCGAAGAGACACTGGGAAGCGACTCAGGAGAAGATCAAGATCTCCCGGATGCTTGACCACCTGTCCCCGTTTGTCCCACAGTCTGTGAGGAGCATCGTGGAGGACGACCCCGGACAATTGACGCAGGACAAGGAGCGGAAGGACGTGACGGTCCTGTTTCTGGACCTGGAAGGATATACCCGACTCACGGCAAACCGGCCCGAGGACGAGATGAACGAAATCGTGGAGAAGGTTTTCTCCCGTTTTGTGGACCCCATCCACAGGTCGGGCGGCGACATCAACGAGACGGCCGGAGACGGGCTCATGATCATTTTCAAAAACGATGATGCCAGGACCAATGCGATTCATGCCGTACGGGCAGCCCTGGACATTGCGGAAAGGAGCTGCGAGAGCGTGATCGTGGGCCAGGAGGTCCTCGAACCCATTAATGTCAACATAGGGATCAACTCCGGGTCCGCCCTTGTGGGCATGACCCGGTTCAAGGGGTCGACGAGCACCCGGATGACGTACACAGCTACGGGCCGGGTTACCAATATAGCGGCCCGGCTCTCGGATCTTGCCAAAAGGGGGGATATCCTCATAGGGGAGGAGACCGCCCGCCTGATTAAAGGCCTTTGGCCTGTCTTTGACCGGGGGTTACCCTCGCTAAAAGGGATCGATGAGCCCCTGCGGGTGTATTCCCTTCAATCAACGCCCCCTTGACACCCGGATGTTCCTCCACAAAGGAGGAGAAAAACCAGGATCACATCAGGGGGAAAAAGGTGAAAAACACGAGTGTAATCGTCACAAACGATTTCTCGGCACTTCAATCCGCCAGGCAGGTCACCGGCACGTAACCCAGCACGGGTGTAATCATCTCGATGCTGGTGAGAATGGCAAAGAGATTTGAAGCTTTTCGAAAAACCTACGCATTGTGGAGAGAACTCCATGACCAACAGAATTCCCGGAAATCTGCTGACCACCGCCATGGCCGTAATGCCTCACACGGATGTGGATCGGGCCCTTGAGATGGCGCTTTCACTGGATGTGCCTTTCTGGCCTCAATTGCCGCACTACAGCTACCATGAAGACATGTATGTCCAAGCCGCGGAGCACTTCCCGGGCATGGTGCTGGACATGGAAAAGCGGACGCTTCGCTTTTCCATGGACAGGTTCTTCGAAGAATTGGAGGGGGCGCTGCTCCGATTCGACGATCCGGATTTCTTCGACGTGAGCGAAACCTATTCCGTCGTGTACCATCGTTTTCTGAACCTGGATCTGACGGAAAGGCCCGCCATCCGGGGTCAACTGGAAGGTCCCATCAGTTTTGGTTCCAATGTCCTGGATCAGGATGAGCGCCCCATTCTCTTTGACGACACGGTTCGGCCGTTCCTGTTCGACTTCATGGCGAGGCGGATAAACGTGCAATTGTCACGTCTCAGGGAGCGCAACCCCAATGCATTCATGTTCGTCGATGAGCCGGGGCTTCAGTTTCTCTTTTCGGCCATGGCGGGGTATGGGGACCTGAAGGCCAAGGGCGACCTGGATCAATTCTTCGCCCAGGTGGATCGGCCCCGTGGCATTCATCTGTGCGGAAACCCGGATTGGGATTTCCTGCTCAAACTGGATTTGGACGTGCTATCCCTGGATGTTTATACCAATGGGGAGATCTTTTCATCCTACGTTGCTTCTATTCGAAAGTTTTTAGACCGGGGAGGCGTCATTGTCTGGGGCATTGTGCCCACCGGCTTCGATGCCTTCAGCCACGAAGGAATTACATCCTTGATCCAACGTCTTGAAGGTATTTGGAACACCCTGTGGCACAAGGGGATTGACCGAGAGCGACTGATTTCACGCAGCATGCTTTCCCCCGCTACGTGCTGCCTTGTCAACCCGGACAAGGAAAGAACGGTGGAGCGTGCTTTCGCTGCGGTAAAACAAGTGGCGGAGGCCCTGAAAAACAAGTACCTGTAAGGGAGCTTGAACCGGCCATGCATGATGCAGTGTGAGACAATTCCTGCCATCGCTTCCAGTCTCAACCTGTGTCCGGGTTTCACATATCTGTGCCGCCAAAGACCGTATCGAACAGTGCCCGCAATGTCCTTTTCCTGATTGTTGCCCCATGAAACAGGCTTTCTCCTTGACACATCAACCCGCATCTCGCATAGTCCAAGTCCATAAAAGGGAGCTCTATCACCTGGAGGTCTTCATCAGAATGTTTTGTTCGGGACTGCAGGGAAAAGGTCTGCACATTGGAGCCAGGGGACAGGTGCCATTCACATCCCAACCTCATAGCTGAATCAGGAAGGAGGGCTTTTATGGAGATCCACGATTTGGTGCCGGACCACCAACTGGATCAGGTGGGACTGCATCACCTGGGACAAGTGTACTGGAATCGATCCACACCGGAACTCTATGAGCATGCCATACGCCGCTATGAGGCACAGGTTGCCCACCTTGGCCCTCTGGTGGTATCCATGGGTCAGCATACCGGTCGGGCTGCAAAGGACAAGTATGTGGTGGATGAACCGAAAACCACTCAGGACATCTGGTGGGGAAAAGTGAATGTGAAGTATTCTGAGGAGAATTTCAGGGCCCTTCACCGACGCATGACAGCCTATCTGCGCGGAAAACCGGTGTTTGTGCAGGATTGCTACGCAGGAGCGGATGCAAAGTACCGACAATGCGTGAGAGTGGTCACGGAATTTGCCTGGCACAACCTTTTTGCCCGTAACATGTTCATCCAGTTGCCCAGGGACCGCGCTATGATCAAGGCTTTTGTCCCGGATTTCACTGTTCTTCACTGCCCCCATTTCCATGCCGACCCGGATGATGACCAGACCCGGAGCGGGACCTTTGTCGCCCTTCATATCACCAAGAAGCTGGTGCTGATCGGCGGGACCATGCGGTCCGGCGACATTTTCATGTTGTCGCGCAGGTAGTCGAAGCCGAACTCGCTGTTCTGACCGTAGGTGACGTCACATTGATACGCGGCCTGCCGCTCGT
>JAWOJI010000214.1:0-3194 GCA_046481735.1 Desulfatiglandales bacterium
CTGATCAACTATGCCCCTTATGACGTGATTACCCTGACATCTGCCGGCAAGGCCGCCGCCAGGGATGTGATCCGCCGGCACGAGGTGCTAAGGGATTTTTTCGTGAACGTGCTTGCCGTCGAAGCGAGGGACGCGGACAAGGCGGCCTGCGAGATGGAGCATGCGATCCCCAAATCGATCCTGGATCGCTTTATCGAGTTCGCCGAATTCGTGGAGATCTGCCCCCGCGGGGGCGCCAAGTGGATCTCCGGTTTCGGATACTACTGTGACCAGGGAGAGACCAGGGAGAGTTGTGAGAAATGCATTGGAACGCTCCTCGATGAAGAGAGGAACCGCAAACACCAGGGAGGCAAGAAGGGAATGGCAGCAACCAATTTGAAGGCTTTAAAGCCCGGTCAAAAGGGAAAGGTTTTGAAAATCCACAAACGGGGGGAAACCAACAAGCGCATCGTGGAGATGGGGGTTACCCCTGGCTCCGTGGTCGAAGTGGAACGGGTTGCACCTTTGGGAGATCCCATCGATATCAAGGTAAAAGGCTATCACCTTTCGTTGCGCAAAGAGGAAGCCGAAGGGATCGAAGTAGAAGCGTTGTGACTGGACTCTGAGGCTATACGGATCGAAGTTCCATGAGGTGTATGCTTTATTTGGGCGATTCAGATTTCCCGTGTCTCTGGGGATTGGATCAAATCGGAAGGTCGATTTCAAGATGTTGGTTAGATTGCTATTCTTGAGAACGACACTTCGAAGACACGATATGAGGAGGTGCGAACAATGCCGTTGACCATCGTTCAGGCGGGCAGGCGGGTGCGAGTCCTTGCCGTGGAGGCGGGCCACGGGCTTCAAGGCCGGTTGGCTGCCATGGGCCTGATTCCGGGGGTGGAGATCGAAGTGCTTCAAAACATCATGAACGGTCCCTTCATGATTTCCGTAAAGGGCAGCAAGATTGCGCTGGGGCGGGGGATGGCCCAGAAGATCATGGTCGCGTAATTTTTTTGCCTGCAAGTTTCGGCACACCAAAAATAATACGTTATGCGAAAAACGACGGCTTCGTAAAGTCAGAAAACGCCTTTTTCTGTCATTCCCGCGTAGGCGAGAATCTAGAAAGGTCAAGGCGTTCTGGACTCCCGCCTCCGTGGGAGTGACGACTGCGGGGACTTTTACGAGTCCGTCAAAATTAAGAAAAGGAGAAAGGAAAACCCATGAAACCCAGTATAACCGTGGCCCTTGCAGGCAACCCGAACTCGGGGAAGACAACGATATTCAATCAACTCACAGGCGCTCGCCAGCATGTTGGGAATTATCCCGGCGTGACGGTGGAGCGTAAAGAAGGGTTCCGCCGTCACGACGACAGGGAGCTGAAGATCGTGGATTTGCCGGGAACCTACAGCCTCACCGCCTACTCGGCCGAGGAGCTGGTGGCCAGGAACTTCATCATCGAGGAGAAGCCCGACGTGGTGGTCGACATCCTCGACACCTCGAACTTGGAGAGAAACCTTTATCTCGCGGTCCAGCTCATGGAATTGTGCGTGCCCCTTGTGCTGGCTTTCAACATGAGCGACATGGCCAAGGCGCGCGGGTACGAGTTCGACCTTGAAAAGCTTTCGGGATTCTTCGGCGCACCCATTGTCCCCACCGTAGGGCACAAGGGGACAGGTATGGAGAAACTCCTCGATGCCGTGCTCAAGACGGCAACCGAAGGTGCAGGCGCTGTGAGCGAAAAAAGCGGCGGCTCGGGTGCAGGAAAGGTGTCTTCCAAAGCCAGTATTCGAGGGCCTCGCCTCCAGGCGCCGGTATTAGGCTACGGACGGGAAATCGAGGAAGAGATCGCCAAAATAGAGTCCCTCATCCGTACCAATGGGGCGGTTTCAGACAAGTATGATTCGCGGTGGGCGGCCCTCAAGCTTCTTGAGAACGACAAGGAGATGAAGTCCAAGATAGGGTCCCCCGAGGTGGATGACCAGATCGAAAAGAGCGCGTCTCACATAGAAAAAATCCTCGGGGAATCCCCGGAGACCGCCATTGCGGGCCGCAGGTACGGATTTATCTCCGGCGCCTGCCAGGAGGCGGTGCGCTCCACCATCGAGCTGCGCCATACCCTCTCGGACAGAATAGACTCGGTGGCCACAAACCGTGTTCTCGGCATTCCCGTTTTTCTCGGATTGATGTACCTCGCTTTCCACCTGACCTTTACCCTGGGCGACCCGCCCATGGGGTGGATCGAGGAGTTTTTCGGCTGGTCGGCCGGATCGGTCCGGGGGTGGTGGCCCGAAGGGTCGGAGAGCGTGCTTCAGTCCCTTTTGGTCGACGGCATCATCGGCGGTGTTGGTGGCGTCATTGTGTTTCTTCCCAACATCCTGTTCTTGTTTCTGGCCATCGCGATTCTCGAGGATTCGGGGTACATGGCCCGGGCCGCATTCATCATGGACCGAGTGATGCACAAGATCGGGCTCCACGGCAAGAGCTTTATCCCGATGCTGATCGGGTTCGGCTGCTCTGTGCCGGCGATCATGGCCACCCGCACCCTGGAAAACCGGCGGGACCGGCTCACGACCATGCTCGTGCTCCCGCTCATGAGCTGCGGGGCCAGGCTGCCGATCTACGCCCTGATCATCCCTGCTTTTTTCCCGGAGACGTTGTATGCACCCATGCTCTGGGTCGTCTACATGATCGGCATTCTTCTGGCTCTCACCGGCGCCAAGCTTCTCCGAAGCACGATTCTCAGGGGGGAATCCACGCCCTTTGTAATGGAGCTTCCGCCCTACCGCATGCCCACCCTTAAGGGCGTATTGATCCACATGTGGGAGCGGGGATGGCTTTACCTCAAGAAAGCAGGGACCATCATTTTGGGGATTTCCATCCTTCTTTGGGCCATGACCACCTTTCACGGTTTGCCGGAAGAAGAGGCGGTGCGGTTAGAGACCACGAGGCTCGCCGTCGAAAGGGGAACTGCGAAAGACGATGAGAAGGAAGCGCTGTTGGCCGCCCTTGCCAACGAAGAAGCCGAAGCCGCCCTTCAGAACAGCATCGCCGGTCGCATAGGGCGGGCTTTGGAGCCTGTTTTGAAGACCATGGGATTTGACTGGAAAATCGGCACGGCCTTGATCGGCGCCTTTGCCGCCAAGGAAGTTTTCGTGGCCCAGATGGGCATTGTCTACTCCCTGGGTGAGGCGGATGAAGAGTCGGAAACGCTGAGG
>JAWOJI010000309.1:0-3204 GCA_046481735.1 Desulfatiglandales bacterium
AGCGAAGACGCCCGTCATCCCGAGAAAAAACAGGGCCACGAACTGCGCCCTGTTTATTCGAGGAAGTCGCCCTTCTTGCCGGACCATGATCAGGAGGAGCAAAGAGGAGGCAACAGCGAATCGCAGGAATGCGGCTGAAAAGGGCTCCACCCTGTCCGCAATCAGCCTGCCGGCAATGAAAGTCCCGCCCCAGAAAAGAGCGGTAAGCAGGAGTTTAATGTAAATCCACACAAGCTGATCTCACGGCTACCGCCCCAGAATATCCTTAGATCTCCACACGGTCAACCAGCACAAGGGAGGATGAAAGGATAGGCTCTTTGAATCGCAGGCTCAGGGCATGCTGAAGCATGTCCGGGGAGATGGCCCTGTTGAGTTTAGCCAGCACGGCAAGGCCGGCCAGAGCCCAGTCGGTGCTCTTGATGTTCTGAGCCTTGAAATCCATCTCCCGCACCAAAGCTCTCGTGGAAGGAAGCGCCACACCGGAGGCTTTCAGGATTATCGTTCCTTCATCAAGGGTGCCGAACAGCCCTTTGCTCCGCACGACCCCTTCCTGGGCCAGAGCCAAAATCACACCGGGCTTTTGGATCCCCGTATACCCGATCTCCCCGGGCGACAGGATTACCTCGGTAATGGAAGGTCCGGTCAGGACGGTGATGTTGTATTCGCTCTTCTGGGTCACGTGGAGCCCGGCTGTGAGCCCTGCATAGCAAAGGATCTCCCCGGCCGTTAGAATGCGTTGCCCCGCACTGCCCAGAAAGACCACCTCATGCCTTTCCGCGCCCGGCGGATCGCAGGTTTTTTCTATATGCGCGGGAGGAGAAACAGGTTTTAATGTCGAAGCGGTTTCCCGGTAATGGCGGCCGTATTCCTTTCTAAGGTTCCCGGCCACCGTTCCTTCCAGAGGCTGAAGCTTCTGTAGGTCTTCTTCGATCATCTTGGGAGTAAGTTTGTTCTTCTTGATGTAGCGTCCGGTACATATGCCCCAGATGTCAAGGACCGAGAATCCATCGTGCCGGATCGCCCTTTCTATTTCCTCAGGCAGGTCCTTTCGATAGCTCGAACACCGGGTCACATAGGTTGCACCGGCCGAACGCGCAATGTCACACACGTCCAGGGGCCGATCGAGACGATTCAGGAACGAGGAGCCTACCTGGGCTCCCGCGGGCGTTGTGGCGGAATACTGGCCCCCGGTCATCCCGAAGTTGAAGTTGTTGAGCACCAGCAACGTGAGATCCAGATTCCTGCGGCAGGCGCTCAGAAAATGGGCGCCCCCGATCCCCATGCCTCCGTCTCCCATGGTCACAACCACGTTCAACTCCGGCCTTGCCAGTTTCAAGCCTGTGGCATAGGTCAGAGCGCGGCCGTGCAGCCCGTGAAAAGCATGGGTGTTGAAAAACGTGTCAAACAAACCGGAGCACCCGATATCACTCACCATCACCACCTGATCCCCCCGGAGGCCCATGTTTTGAAAGCACGCATCCAAAGCATGGGTAATCCTGTCATGGGAACAGCCGGGGCAAAATACAGGCGGTCTTGCCTGATTGAGAAGGCTAACCATGGTTGACCACCTCCTTGATCTGATTCGGTGTAATCAGTCTTCCATCCATCCGGCCCAGGAAGTCGATCTTTTGTCCAGGCAGAAGCCGTTCCACTTCTCGGACATATTGACCGAGGTTCATCTCGATGACCGCCACCCGTTTGAACCCCCGCCCCTTTTCCCGGATCAAATCCTCGGGCACGGGCCACAGAGTTTTCAGCACAAGGAGTGAAATAGGAGCGTCCGTCCCTTTCCGCTCCTCATAAACCTCCCAAGCAGCCCTGGCCGTAACACCGTAAGTCAGGAGCAGCGTGTCGGCGCCCTCTTCCCGGCATTCGTCGAAAAAGGTGAACCGTCCGACCGCGCCTTCAAGCTTGTTTTTCAGCCTTTCCTGGCTCTTGGCGATCTCGTTGTAGTCCGTTGTAATATACCCGTCGGCGCCGTGAGTCGAAGAGGTCTGGCGAACGGGCACGGTCTCGCCGATGGGCAGGAAGTACGGCACCATGCCTTCCGGCGGAACGGCAAATGGCAGGAATGATTGACCCGGCGGCGGTGCGGCCCGATCCAGCACCGGAGGCGGGGAAAGGGCGTCCATATCCACGCTCTCCTTGGTCATCCCGATTTCCTTGTTCGACGCCAGAAAAACCGGACACCGGTATTCCTCTGCAAGATTGAAAGCCTGCATGGTCAGGGTGAAGCAGTCCCTCACATCCACGGGCGCAAGAACGATGACGGGCAGTCCCCCGCTGCATCCCCAGCGAATGAACTGGATATCTCCGTCCGCCCCGCGTGTTGCAGAGCCGGTCGAGGGACCCAGCCGCTGGACATCCACAATGACAATGGGAATCTCGCTTCCGATGGCAAAGGAGATGTGCTCGCTGTAAAGACTCAAACCCGGCCCGGATGTGGCCGTCATGACCTTGAGCCCTGCCATGGAAGCCCCCAGGCAGGCACCGATGGAGGCGATCTCATCCTCCCCCTGCATCACCGTGCCCCCCACAGGAGGCAGGATTTGGAGCATGGTGCTCAGGATGGTATTTGCCGGCGTGATGGGATAGCCTGCAAAAAACCGGCACCCGGCTTTCATCGCCCCCCATGCCATCGCTTCATTGCCTTCCAAAAGGGAAAAACCCATTTCCCGTACTCCTTTCAAAAATGAAATTCGCCTTGGCGGATTTCATAAAGACCTTCCGAACCGAGACTCCAAAAAATATAGCTCCCCGTAGGGAGCAGACTGTCTATCTCTCGAAATGGCATTGCCGCTTCACCCAAACACTGTTTCCGAAGCAACATAGGAAAATCAACCCATACAGTCAAGCACAAATAACCGCAGCGGAATCCATCTTCAAGTCCGATTTGGACTGCGCCTTCCCCTAACCCTTCAGCTCCTTCGAATCCAAGGGTGCAGGCCAGGGCCCTCAATTCATGATTCTACTGCACCCTGGGATGGCGTTTTACGGGTTTTATGCTTTCATGAATTATGTTATAATAAAGTATTATGATGTATCCACCAATTGCGCGGGGCCCCTTTAACGCTCGCTCAAAAAAAGGACCTTATTTTTCGGAGGTTTGAGATGGTTGATCTGGAGAAAAAAATCATCGACACCTTGAAGAAAGAGGGAAAGCCCATGCGGCCGGGCGACATCGCGACAAAAGCAAAACTCGAC
>JAWOJI010000322.1:0-4069 GCA_046481735.1 Desulfatiglandales bacterium
CTCCGCGGCACAGACTGCCGAATGCAAATACCTGTTGACTGAGGATCTCCAGGAGAACCAGCACCTGGGGGCAGTCAAAGTTGTAAACCCCTTTCAGGCCGATCCGGACACGTTGGCATCATGACACGAGAACCCCTCCCATGGATAGAACACCGGCCATCGGGGTGTGCCGTCTATCGATTGCAGGCAACCCTCTGACAGTGTGGAAAAATGCAAAATCATCATCTTGTTCCATCCTTGCGGAGAGACCTTGAGTTCTTTCCTTTTCAACATCAGGGCAGGCAGCTCATCCTGATCCGCGATCATCTGGGTCTGGTTCCCGAGGGCAAGGCGATCGAAGAGGCCCTTTACCGGTTCATGACATTGCTGGACGGGACTGCAACGGTCCTGGACATCCAGATGACATTGATGAGAGAGCAGGGAGGGCTCCTCGTGGGGAGCGATGAGGTGAGAGCGCTCCTCCAGAATCTCGACGACTCCTTTCTGATGGATTCCGAGCGATTCAGAAACGCGAGAGACAGGATCGTTGAGCAATTCGCGGCGAAGAGAGTGAGAGGGTGCTCGCACAGCGGCCGGGCCTACCCTGCCTCTCCCGAGGAGTTGAGCCGCAAGCTGGACGATATCATGAGCCTTGCCCCGTCCGTTCCTGTTCCGAAAGGAGAAGTTGTGGCCCTTGTTTCTCCCCATATCGACCCTTCCGTGGGGGCCAAGGGCTATGCGAGCGCCTATCAGTGTCTCAGGAATGCGTCGCCTGAGAGAGTGGTTGTCCTGGGTGTCGGTCATCAGGGATTTCAGGGGCTTTTCGCCCTCACGGACAAGGAATACTCAACACCACTCGGGAATGTCAAAACGGAAAGTCCTGCGCTGGAAAGGCTCAGGGATGCAGGCAAGGGGGTGATCGCAACCGACGATTTTGCTCACAAAGCGGAGCATTCCATCGAATTCCAGGTGATCTTCCTGCAGCACCTTTTGAAAGAAAAGCCTTTCAGAATGATCCCCATTCTTTGCGGCTCCCTGTTGACTTCTCTTCCCGAGTACTCGAGGGCGGCGTATCGGAAGGAGGCTGCTCCGCTCCTGGAAGCTTTGAAAGAAATCGTGAACACTCCCGGGACGCTCGTTGTGGCCGGAGTGGACTTATCCCACACGGGGCCTAAGTTCGGCCATGCCATGCCCGCCCGTCATCTGGAAGCCCGGAGCGAAGGGCACGACAAAAGCTTGCTGAGACACCTTGCTTCTCGGAATGCAGAGGGTTTCTGGGAGGAATCCGCCAAGGTCAGGGATCAGTACAACGTGTGCGGATTCGCCGCTCTTGCCTGTCTCCTAGAAGTGCTTCCCCCAGCCGAAGGCCGGGTGCTCCATTACGAAAGCTGGCACGAAGAACCGACCCGCTCCGCCGTGAGCTTTGCAGCCGTTGTTTTTGAAAAAATCGAGTGATGGACCGCCTGCCCCTCGTCCTTTTGCAAAGATATGGATGGTCTCATAATAGTGTTGACTGGAATGTCATTGCGAACGGAGTGAAGCAATCTCGCCCTTCATGCTGAGAGATTGCCACGCCCGATAAAGCCGGGCTCGCAATGACGTGAAAAAATAGGTCATTGCGAGGACCCCGGACTTGATCAGGGGGACGAAGCAATCTCAGATTGGATGGCGGATTTTTTTCAGTACCTCTATAAGCTAGAAAATGAAAAACAAGCAGTTTTATGTCTATATCATGACAAACAAGAACAATACGGTTCTTTACACCGGTGTTACAAGTGACCTCAGAAAGAGGGTGTATGAGCACAAGGCCAAGCTTGCTGAAGGTTTTACTAAAAGATACAATGTTGTGAAGCTTGTGTACTATGAGGTATTCGGGGATCCGGAGAATGCAATTCTCCGGGAGAAGCAGATCAAGGCCGGGTCGCGAAAGAAAAAAATCAAGTGCATAGAGGAAATGAACAAAGGCTGGGTGGATCTTTTTGAGAAGATCTGAGATTGCTTCGCCCTTCGGGCTCGCAATGACAGAGGGGGGGCGGGCTCGCAATGACAGAGGGGGGAGAGCCGTTTCCCTTGATCTGCGTACCTTGGACCGCTATTCCCTTTCACACAACTCCACGAGCACCCCATTTGTTTCCTTAGGGTGGATAAAGGCGATCCTGGCACCCCCTGCGCCTTTTCTGGGCTGCTGATCGATCAGGCGAACCCCCTTTGCCTTGAGTTCGGCCAGGGCGTCCTCGATGTTCTCGACCCGGAAGGCAATGTGCTGGATTCCCTCTCCCCGGGCCTCAATGAACTTCGCCACAGGACCGTCATCGTGAGTTGATTCGATCAGCTCCACCTCGCTGTCGGTGATGGGGAGAAAGGCCACATTCACCTTCTGCTCCGCCACGTTCTCAATGTCTTGAATCTTCAGGCCGAGAACGTCGGTGTAAAATTTCCCGGCCTGGTCAATCGTTTTCACCGCAATGCCGATGTGGTCGATATGTTTGATTTTCACTGGTTCCTCCTCCTGATCCTTGCCTTCATCGGGTGATGGAATTATAATTTGGCAAATATGGCGGTTTCGTAAGAAGTCCGAAGACGGGCCAATTGTCATTGCGAGCGAAGCGTGGCAATCTCATAACCCATTGGATAGTCGAGAGATTGCCGCGGTGCGTTGCACCTCGCAATGACTGTGTAGGGCTTTCTACGAGTTCATCGAATATCACAACACCTATTTTTTATCCAGGAGAATCAGCGATGGACTTTGATATCGGGAGGCGACCGGCTCAACAGCCGGAATCACAGTTCAAGGAATTCGAAGCCCTGGAACTTTACTGTTCCAGGTGCCGGCAAGCCGTGCCTGTGAGAAAATTTCTCCTCCTCATCCTGCCGGATGGAGACAAATACGAGTATCGGTGCGCTTACTGCGGGAACAAAGTGGGGGACAAGATGGACAAAACAGGGCAGTATTTTGGAGTTCTCAGGAAATAACGGCGGCTTCTTATGCCGCCGGGTATTTCCTATTCGAACCACATAATCCTTCCCGCACCCTCAGTCATGACGTTAAGGACACTCTCCTCCTGGGCTGCGATGTAAAGCCTGTCGCCGTGCACCTGCATGTCCGTCAAGCAGAATCGGATCTTGCCGCTTTTGTAACTCTGAACCAGGTTGCCTCCCTCAGGCTTGAAAGCGACCACGCTTCCATCCTGGTACAGCCAGAAATCCAAACGCCTGGTCACTGGTTCGTTGGCCAAGGCAAGGATTTCCATCCTGCCGTTGTTGTCCACATCCATAGCCGTGATTTTGCTGTTAAAGGAGATCCGCGGAGGGAGGTCGCCGGGATTCGCGGTTCCATGACGAATGGCATTGTTGGTGCCGCCGACCGGCTCGGTCCCCTTTGCCAGCACGTTGCCTGCCGTATCCCAGACCTGGATAAAGGATTCCTCTCCCAGACTCGGCATGCCAAGACCCAGGAAATCGGGGGCGCCGTTCCGGTCAAAGTCATAGAGGGCGAGCGTATAAAGCTGAGCATCCTTCAAGTCCGGCAGAGGTTCTCTCTTGTTGAGTTTTGACTGCCCACCCCATTCCATCACAAAGATTTTGCCCCTGAAGAAATTGCCGATTGCGGAGTCCTGATAGAGAAGCATGGCTCTCCCTCCACCCAGGTTCCTGACGACATGGAGATGGCCGCCATGACGGTCCAGTTTATTCTTGAACTCTCCGTCCCACTCCCACACGGTGCTTTGGGCCCGGGAGCTGTAAAGACTGACGAGATAAATTTCCGGCCTGCCGCTTCCATCCATGTCCCCGGCGCTCACCTTGAGGAATTCCTCGCCTCTTGCAGCTTCGAGGGTGCTCCTCAATGCGAGAGACTCTTCTTTCCTCTCATAGACACTCAGCGCGTTGCGGCCCATGACAAGCACTTCTTCCTTGCCGTCCCCGTTCAGGTCGGCCACGTCCATGGACATTACCCCCATCTTGAGGGAAATTCTACCCAAAGGCTTGAGCCCGAATGATTCGGCCGTCCTCTGAAAAAAGAGCCCTTTCCCAGCGTCCTCGGTTTCGGCTTCGGGCTGCTGGAATTTCCGAATGTCCACCCCTGCGATGA